>JADDPV010000108.1 GCA_016781705.1 Rubrobacter sp. | reverse complement strand
TAGGTGTTCCTGACCGAGGCGGGCAGCGGTTTTAGAGTCTCCTCATAGGTGAGAGCGTCTCACCATAAACGAGGCCGACTCGAGAGCACCTCCACGTGCTTGAAACCACCACTGGCCGGGCATTGTTTCTCGAGCGAGCTCCAAGAACCCAGCCGGGTGCCAAAGACAGAGACGTAGATTCTCGCCAGGACCGAGGACGTTACTCGCGAGTCCCCACCTCGATCTGTACGTGCCCGCATGGATATGGGAAGAGACTCGGCACGAGGTCTGCAAACGGCTCGAGATCCGGCGATCCGCACGAAAGCGCGTCCAGCGCTCCAAGATAAGGCGAGAACCTTGAGGACTCCCCCACGTCTTCGCCGGGTGGCTTCCGCACGTCCCCGATCAGCAGCACGCCGGGCGTGGCCACGCGACAGACCCACCGGGATCATCCTGGCAGCGCGTGTAGAACCACGACGGCCTGCCCTGGATCCCCGCACGACCGGAGCGCTCCCCCGTCACCTCTGCCCAACATAGCAGGCCCCACGCCGCGGCCTGCCCTGCCGGGCGAGGCAGGCCGCGGCCGAGACGCCCGGCGGACAGCGAGAGGAGAGGAGGGCGGTTTGGGATGAGGGGCAGGGTGCTGACGGTGAGGTTCGCGGAGCTCGGCGGGAAGCTGCTCGCGCTGCCAGAAGGGACGCCGGAGGAGATCCGGCGAGCGGAGAGGGCGCGGGACTTGATCGGGGCGATCATCGGCGACCGGCGCGCGCCGGAGCTGACGGCGCAGTACCTCATGACGCTCGACGAGCGCGTCTTCGCCGACGCCCGCGCGATGTGTGACGGAGACACGCAGGAGGCCGCGATGCGCGCCGCGCTCGAGGCGGTAGACCCCGACGTTTGGGACGACCTTCTCTCCCGCGTGGCTCGCATGGAGGCGCGGCCCGACCCGGCGATCGGGCCCGAGTTCGTCTGAACCGCAGACCATGGATGGAGAGGAGGAGCGTTGCTTGCGGACAGCGAGCTCGGTTACCACGTCTGGGCCAGCTTCCAGCACCTGTGGTACGCCAGGAGGCTGCTCTTGAGGACCGGCCAGATCGAGCGTTTCGAGGAGGCCGGCTGGGCCTTTGGGGAGGAGTCCTACACCGGTGTCCCGGACCACCAGGTCTACGCGGAGCAGCTCGCGACGGTCCTGCACGTCCTGGAGCCGGCCCTCACGGGGGACCTGGAGTTCGTCTACTACCTCAACGACGGCCGCGAGGACTGGTGGCGCGGCCTCCGACGCGAGGACGGCGGCAGGGTCGAGGACCTCGAGGAGCTCTTCGGCGAGGGCGACGACTGGGTCTATGCCGCGACGATCCGATCCCGCGACGCGGGACTGCTCGCCGCCTACAGGGAGGGCATGAGGAAGCTCAGGCCGAACCTCGAGTTCTTCACCGACGACCCCGAGCCCCAGCCGGAACCCGAGAGGCCCCCGATAAGGCCGGCCGGGCGCCTAGCGGAAGCGGGAACCTTCGCCCACCCGCCGGCGAACGAGGAGCGGATCCCCCCCACCCCCCACTTCGTCCTGCTCCTCGACCTCGCCAACGGCAACACGGAACTCGACGACGTCTACGAGCTCTTCGACCTCCTCCTCTCGGTCTGGGAAGGCCGCCGCCGATCGGGAACTAGGCGCAAGCAGCGCAGGACGACCTTCGCGAGAAAACGGACCGGAAGGAGGTGACCCCGTGGTAAGGAGGACGGTCGACCCCGAGCAGGACCTCGCCTACGGGTGGGAAGACGATCTCGACGCCGGCGAGGAGCCGGTGGACGAGATAACCCTGACCCTGAGGAGGGCGCAGAAGCCGCGCCTGACCATAAGGCGCGGGGGCGTCTTGATCCCGAAGACCTGCTCGATCGTGCAGCTGCTCGGGCTCCTCGACGGCTCCACGACCGTGAGCGTCCTCTCCGAGGAGGAGAGCAAGAGGGTGAGCATGCCCCCGTTGCCCGAGAGAACCCTCCTTTTGGACGTCGAGCAGTACGCCCGCGACAACGAGTACGTGCTGACCGGCTGGCTCCCGCCCGCCGAGTACCCCTTCGTCCTAGAGCGCTCCGTCGCCCACGGGGGCCGCGAGTCCCGGGCGTTCCTCATACCCCTGCCGACGATCGTCTACCGGGCCCGCTGGTCCGAGAAGGAGCGTTCTATACTCGAGCTCTCGATCGCCCTCTGCCCCGCCTTCCCCGAAAGCGGCAGCCTCCGCGACCGGCTGGCCGCGCCGCTCTACCGCTACCCGTTCTCGAACGTCTACGGCAGCTACGGGTCGGTCCTCGAGGGCGTGTGCTGGCCGACGATGGGCCGCATCACGCTGGACCTCGACGAGGTGCCCGAGAAGGGCGTGCGCGCCTTCCTCGCCACCCCGAACAACGCCGACCTCTACGGCGTGGGCCGGAGCCAGAGCTCGCCCCACGAGCGCTACGCCGACTTCCTCGCCGCCGTAGAGAAGGAGGGCCTAGACGAGGACTGGCTGATACCCGCCCGGATGACCGCCGAGCAGCTGCACCGCCAACAGACGCCGAAAGGAGCCGCTTAGGACCATGACCGAGAACACCGAACCCCGCCGGCAAGAGCAGGACCTCTTCGCCGAACCCCGCAACGATCCCCAGGAGGGCGCCGCCCCCGAGGACGCCGCGGCGAAGGACGGCGGCAGTGCCCCGGGCGCCCAATCCGAGGACGAGTCGGCGGCCGCCTCCCAGACCGACGCAGAGACCGCGAGGGAGACTACGCCCTCACCGGCGGCCCCGGAGGCGGAGAGCCTCTTCGACCTGATGGGCGACGCCGGCAAGCAGTTCCAGAAGCCCAAGCCCCCGCGTCCGGCCCCGTCCGCCACGCGACCGGCCACCCAGAAGCCGGAGCCCAAGAGGGCCGAGCCGAAGAGATACCCCAAGGTTCCCGTGCGCTACGCCGGCCACACCATAGAGCTCCCGCGCGAGGGGATGACCGCCGAGGAGATCCACGCCTTCCTCGAGGACGACTGGCCGGAGCTCGGTAAGAACCGCTCCGAGCTCGTCTTCGACGAGAAGGCCCGACCCGACATGATCTTCGCGGTGGTCAAGGGCCACCGCAAGGGTGCGTCTGCCCTCTCGGGCAAGCCCCTGACCGTCCTTCGCGAGGCGCCTCAGGAAGCTCCCCCCTACCCCCCGCTCTTCCACGTGCTCGCCAAAGACGGCGTCTACGAGGTCCGCCACACCCCCGCCGGGGGCTTCGCCGCCCGCGTGGACGCCGTGGTCGAGATGCGCGAGGGCTTCTACCTCTCGGCCCCCAAGGCGCCCGCCGCCTTGCTGGCCGAGGTCGTCGCGGCCTTCAAGGCCGTCCCGCACGAGGAGGCCCTCGTGAACGTGGTCTACGACCGCGCCGCGCGCGAGCACTCCCTTCGGTGGCCGGCCCAGGAGCGCTGCGCGGCGGCCGTCCGGGCCGCCTACACCCCCGAGGACGACGACCGCTTCGTGCTCTGCCAGATCCACTCCCACGGAACCATGCGGCCGTTCTGGAGCCCTAGGGACGACGAAGACGAGGTGCGCACGGGCCTCTACGGCGTGGTCGGCAACGTGGACGCGACGCTCCCGGCGGCCCTCTTCCGCTACTCCTGCGGTGGCCTCTACCGGGAGGTGCCCGCGGCGAGTATCTTCGCCGAGCGGTTCCCCGGCGAGCTCCTCGCGACCGTCGCCGCCTGATGCCCGCGCCCAAGCCCGTCCGGGTCATAGACCCGCAGAGGACGCAGCTCGTCATCGTGGGCGTCGGCGGGACCGGTCTCTACGTCCTGCAGCAGGCCGCCCGACTGCTCTACGGCCTCAAGGTTCTGGGTCGCCGCGTCCCCGAGGTGCTTCTCATCGACGGGGACGTCGTCGAGCCGAAGAACCTGGTCCGCGCCTACTTCCTCGAGCAGGACCTGCACAAGAACAAGGCCCTCGTCGCCGCCGAGCGGTACGCCAGGGCCTACGGGCTCCCGATAGCGGCGCTGCCCGAGTACCTCGCCCACGACACGAACCTCAAGCGCCACGTCGATACGGGAGCAGTGGTCGTGGGCTGCCTGGACAACTCCGCGACCCGCCGCCTCCTGCACGAGAAGCTCCAAGAGTACGACCACGTCGTCTGCGTCGACTCTGGCAACGCGGCGGCCAGGGTCCCGGACGACCCGGACCACGTGGACCGCTACGAGCTGGCGAAGATAAGGGACTCGGGCTGGGAAGGACAGGTTCTGGCGGGCGTCAGGATTCGGCGGGAGACCGTGATCCCCTTCCCCGGCGAGGTCCTGCCCGACCTCATAGCCGGGGATGATCGCCTCCCTACCGAGGAGCCGCCCTGCGGCGAGGCGACCGTTTCCGAGCCCCAGCGGCACCTCACCAACCTGTTCGCGGCCACCGCGGTCCTCGCCTACCTCACGCCCCTCCTGTCCGAGGGCACGCTCATCCACTGGCGCAGCTTCTTCGACGCCAGGCGCGGCTACGTGAGGAGCGACCCCGCCATAGACGCCCTTCTCGAGGTGGCCGCCTGAGAGTCCCGACCGGTGCCGGGCGCCGGGTACGCTGCTACGGAGGGTCGAGGGCGGCTGCGGGATAAGCCCCGGCGGGGAGGTTACGTTATGAAGAGCGAGACCCCCGCCGACCCCAGCGCCTTGGCGAAGGACGCGTAGAGCTCATCGCTCCCGCTCGGATCCGGTCCTCGGCCGGCGCTGTGGCTGCCCACGCCACCGCTCGCAGGCCCTCGTGAGCCCGCTCTCACTTCTCCCGCCTCAAGGCCACTCCTCCTGGACCACCCCGGCCGTCCGCCACCCACCTTTCGCGGCCATGGCGTTCTACACCTGCCGCACCACCGCCCCGGCGTCGGCTTCGAGCGCGAAGTGCTTAAGGAGCTACCCGCAGAGCTGTCGAGCCGGTAGATGCGACAACTTCGACCGCCCCCCGCGGATTTGCACACTTCCTCTCCCCCACCGCTCCTCTCGGAGCCTCATGCCCGGGCCTGCGCATCCAAGCGAGTGCGCACTGATCTTCAGCCGGATGCGCTCGCCAGTAAGAAACGAGCCAGCGTCCGAGCGGTGAGGCGAGCCTTCGCACACGAACGGACGTCGGCCGAGACCCCACACGTTCCTGCTCTTACCTCAGGAGCCTTCCTCGAGTTCCCACCCAACCCGCTCCAGCCACTCCCGCAGGAGCAGTTCCACGAGATCGCTGTACAGCGGTTTCCCTCGCTGATGGAGCACCCCGCGCTCCGCCAGATCCAGGAGCACCTCCCTCTTGACCTCGCCGCTCAGGAGCGCCTGACGCACGCGCTCGTAGACCTCGCGGTGGACGAAGGCGCTGGCCAGCATGTAGTCCGGGTTGCTGCGCTTGCCCGTCTTCTTACGGTTCCTTCTGCCCGCCGGGGAGGTAGGCGGCCGCTGCGCGCTGGGAGCCTCCGGCGCGCGGCGCCGCCGGGTCCGCAGGGCGTTCGCCATATTCCCCTCTCCCCTACCGCCGCCACGACCTTCGGTCATCTGAGCCTCAGCACCTCTCTTCCGACCTTCTCGTAGTCCTCCCACCCTTGGCGCGCCCGCCGCTCGTTGACGTCGTAGATCGGGACCCCCCGCAGCGCCGCCGCCTGGAACGCCTCGCGCCGGCGGATCTCGCCCTCAAACAGCGGCACCCCCTCGGCCTCCAGCGCCTTGCGCGCCCGCGTTCCGGAAAGGTTCCACCACGGTACCATCGTCAGCAGCACACGGTAGTCGGTCCTTCTGCCGATCCGCTCCAGATCCTCCACGAAGAGCATGAGCGCGTTCAGGGCGAGCGCCTCGGGGGTGGTCGGCACCACGAGCAGGTCGCTCTCCTCCACCGCCGCCTCCAGATCCTCGCCGTGCAGCCTTCCCTGGGAGTCGAGTACCACGTGCTCCTCGTCCCCCGGCTCCGCCTGCGGCTCGACCACTGGGAAGGGAAGCTTCCCCCTCTGTGCCCACTCCAGCGCGCTGCCGTTCGGATCGGTGTCCACCAAGACCGTCGACCCCTCGCCGAACTCCCGTACGAAGAACGCCGCTAGATGGATGGCGCTCACCGTCTTCCCGACTCCCCCCTTGTGGCTTGTTACCGTGATCAGCATGGCGACCATCCTACAGAAATTTATTTGCGTAAGCAAACAAGCGGTTATTTGATTATGCGTTTATGCAGATAAGGACCAGCCGAGTAATACGACAAGCCGCCGTGGGAGGTCGCCGAACGCCTCTCGATGGTCCCGGATCTCCGGTCGCGTCGTCGCCCTCGAAGTGGCTGTGTCGAGATGACGCTTCTGGAGGTATTCGATAGCTCCGGAGTACATGACCTCGCGGAGGGGTCCGGGGCCGCCCAGAGGCCTCCTAAGCCCGTTATAAGGAAAGTAGACCGGGATCCTCGGCCTGTCTCTGGATCACAAGACACACATGCGCGCGGATCACTGTCCCGCACCCTCGGTACGCATGACGCCTCCCTACCTCGCGCACACGCAACCGTCGGTCGTAGACACGCTACGGGACAACAAGACACTACATGCTTATTTACATAAATGCATAAGCAAATAAGCGTTTTGTGTGCCGCTGAGCCGGATAGGATTGCAGGAAACTGCAACACGCTGGTTGTTGGAGTCGGCGGCGGGGGAGGAGGTGCCGCGCGAGTCAGACGCCGGATAGGGGTAAGATCGCCCTTATGGACCCCGAGCGGACGGAGGCGCAGGCCGAGGCGCTCTTGGCGACGCGGCGCATCCTGGCGAGACTGAAGCTGGAGCTGCTCGAGAGCGGGCAGGCCCTCGCGAGCGAGCTCACCCAGGAGGACCGCGAGGTCCTCGCGCACGACACGGAGTGGCGGGCCGAAGACGACCTGCGGGTCTTCGCCTAGTGGCACGGTGCTCTAGGCACCGATCCCCAGGCGGCGCTCCGCGAGATGCGGGAGAGGCTTCGCAGGGGAACACAGAGCCGTTGATCATCGTGTCGCCGGATGAGCGCGAAGGCGGTCTGTAGGTACGGGAAGGGTCAATCGGGCCCGAGCCATGCCGAACCACGTTAAGAGGTCTCTGCAGGAGGAGGCCCGCGTGACCGCACGCCGTGCGGTCACGCGGCAAGAGCTAGCCTGGACCCGCGGTCGCGAGGTTGTGATGACGCCGTGTGATGTATATGATGTATACATGATCAGGAAGCAGCTGTACATAAGCGACGAGCATGAGCGGGCGCTGAAGGCGAGGGCCAGGGAACTCGGGGTCTCGGAGGCCGAGCTGGTGCGGCGGCTTTTGGACGGTTTGCTGCTGGGCGAGGAAGGGGGGAGCGGCCTTGCCGTGGCGGATGCGGTGAAGGCTCTGGAGGGCTTCCTGGAGGAGGCCGACCGGCTGGCCGAGTCTCACCGCTTCCCCGAGGGCTACCGGTTCGACCGGGAGGAACTGTACGAGGACCGCGTTTGAGGTGGCGGTAGGCAATGGCCGCGCGCTACCTCATCGACACCAACCTGCTGGTCCACGCCGTGGATCGGAGGGAGCCGCTGAAGCGCGACAGGGCCCGGGAGATACTCCGGCGCGTCGGCCGTGCCGGTAGCGCGGCCCTGCCGGCGCAGGTGCTCTCCGAGTTCGCCAACGCCTGCCTGAGGAAGCTGGAGCCCCGCCCCGATCCCGCGACGGTGAGGCGGGAGGTCGAGCGCCTCCTGCTCGCCTTCCCGGTGTTGCCGCTCACCGGGCCCGTGGTGCTCGAGGCCCTGCGGGGAGTCCGGGAGCATCTGCTCTCCTACTACGACGCCCAGATCTGGGCCGTCGCCCGCCTGGGGCAGGTGGCAGTGGTCTTGAGCGAGGACTTCAACCCGGGGGCCGTGCTCGACGGGGTGTCGTTCGCCGACCCGCTGGACCCCGCGTTCGACCTCGCGGCCTTAGGGTAGACCCGGGGAAGACGCCCGACGAGATAATCTCAAGGCCGCGGCCTCCTCGTTGGAGGAGATGGGAACGTCCAACCGGTCCACTCGCGGATCTTACGGGATGGATAGGGTGCTTGTGGATACCACAGAAGTTGATCGTGTGTTGGGCGGCGGAGACGAGGACGATGGGGGAGAGGGGTAGTGGCCTCCGAAGAGATCCTGGCGAAGATCTCCCGTCACCTCAGGTCGGCCCAAGAGCGTATCGGCGAAGGGGCCGAAAGGACGCGGATAAGCATCACGCGGGCCCAGGTGCGCATAGAGGGGCTCCTAGGGAGGCTCCCATTGGAGGGCGAGTGCCCCGAAAGGACGCCCTTGGAGCATCTTGAAGAGGCGGAGGCGCTCGCCGAGGAACACCTCGGGATGGCCGGATTGGAGGGGCAGATACGGCGCGCCATCCGGGAGGCCGTCGCGGCGACCAGGGAGGAGCTGTAGGGCAGGCTATAAATACTGATAATACATACAGGCAAAAGCAACCAGGGACGGAGAGTAACACCAACCAACCCAAACAAAGCCCAGCGCAAGAAGGAAGCACCAGCAAGACAGGAGCATAGAAGCACGCATCCACCTCGCTGTATTATGCAGCTTTATCCCGCGGTCGAGCGGTCGAGGGTACGGAGGAAGAAGCGGTTCTCGGGGTTGGGGGGGCCGACGTAGAGGTAGAGGTCGCCTTCGAGGGAGAGGTAGTAGCGGTTCTCGTCGGCGTCCACGATGGGGGCGCTGGCGGCGACGAAGCGGCTATACTGGTCGTAGGGGAGGGATTCGAGGTCGGCTATGGTCTTGTCGAACTCGCCGGCGTCGAGTCGCTTCTTGAGGGCGCGGCGGACGTGCTCCTCGTCGGGACGGGCGGCGTCACCGATGGGCGAGAGCTCGGGCTCTTTGGTCACGGCTTCTCCTGGGAGCGTGACGGGCCAGGCGTTCTCGATGTACCTGATCAACCAGCCGGCGGGGTTGGTGATGCCGGTCTGGTGGGGGAGGGCGTCGAGGTAGCGGCGGCAGTGGCTCGCCCCGTTGTCGGAGACCAGCTTCTCCGCCTTCGGGGCCGAGACGCCGTGGCGGATCAGCGCGTCGGCGGTGCCGCGCTCGCGGGAGGAGAGCGCCACCTGGGGGCGATCGCGGGCCTCGACGAAATTGCGCGAGATGCGGAAGCAGATCACCTGGTCCTCCCCGCGCTGCTCGTAGTCGGCCCGCTCCAGGAACCCGCGCCGCTTGAGCTCCTTGAGGCCGGGCTCGACCTTCTCCCGGATCTTCGAGTCGTAGCGGTAGCTCTCGGGTATGGGGATGAGCTGGCGCAGCTGCTGGACGCCCACCGTCCAGGAGAGCTTGCCGCGCCTCCTGGCGTCCACGAGCTGGTAGAGGCTCTTGGCCATGGGGCTCTTGAGGGAGAAGAAGAAGTCGGTATCGAGGGTCTTGAGGTACCCGGAGTTGTACGAGCGAACCAGGATCTCGTGGAACTTCAACACGTGGCGCTCCGTCGAGCGGCCCTGGCCCTGTCTGGTACTCGCGAAGTGTACGCTCCAAGGGGTGAAGCGGTGGGTCCGGAACTGTTCCGTCTCGTTGTCATAGAAGGCGTTCTGGGCGTAGATGACGCAGTCGGCCACCCGATCGAGGGACTCGCGAACCTTTTCGTAGTTGTTACCCCCACGATTCTTGCCAAGGACCTTGAGCAACTCGTATAGGCTGAAGCTCACCACCCCGTCGGGCGGCAGCCCCCCCGCGCGGTGTACCAGCTTCATAATGGCGACGTGGACATCCCGGTCGACCGGGCCTGGTAGACCGTACTCGCGTCCGCCAACCACCTTGACGTACTGCTCGACGCGTTGTCCATCTGGCGTGCGGATGACGTTCGTGGCCTCCAGGCTCTCCTCGGAGCGGCCACGCGCCTTGTACAGGAAGAGCGGTATAAGCTCGAGGTTGATCTCGACGCTGATGATCGGGCTCTTCTCAAGTTCGAAGAGCTTGAGGTCTTCTACCTCTGCGCGCACCGCACCGTTATCCCGCTTTCGCGCGCTCCCCATGCTCTCCCTTCACGTTCTCCCCGGGAAGCCTTCGCCCGATCACTTACCGGAATCTAAAATCCTTTGTTCCCTATAGAAACACAGTAAACATTTAACACAAACAAATACAGGGCGCTGGCCTTGTTTGCCGAGAAAAAATACGCCGTTGCAGGAGAAACGGTCGCATATTTCCCAGGCGGGACGATAACTTTTCCCCGGTAAGACGATATAGCTTCCCGGCAGGGACGATATGTCTTCCCCCGCGGGACGGTGTTGGTTCCCGGACAGGACGACAATGCTTCCCCCCGAAGACGGCAAAGGTTCCCGGGAAAGACGATATGCACGAGGCCCGATACTTCCCGGGGAGGACGGTATTCCTTCCCGAGGAGGACGGTATGCGAGGGGCACATTGGTGTCGGGGAGCGATCTGAGGGCCCCGCGAGGAGGCGTCCGGGGCAAAATCTATTCCCGGGCAAGACGACAAGCGCCGTAGGAGCCGATCCCAGGCCTGATTTCGCTTCCCACAGAGGACGATATAGGTAACCTTGATAGCCCGGATTTCCCGGAGGGGACGATATGCACCCGTCTTCTTGCGGCCGGAGGCCGCAACTCCGCGACAATAGCGTCCCACCGGGGAAGTCCTGGCCGAAGATTGCACCCAATGCACCCGATATCGTCCCGTACGGGAAGGGACGCTTATGGAACCCCAATCAGTTAAACAGGGTCAAAGGAACTCAGTTTCGCGATTTTCCCCGGCTCAGCCGTGCTCGCTCACGAGCCGGGCGGGCGATCCCACGTCCGCGTAGCCGGTACCGTCGTCGATGCGGCTCATCAGCTCGATGAGCTCGTAGACCGAGAAGTGCACCTTACTGTCGGCTGGGATGTCGCCGATGCGGTTCGCGAGCCGCATCACCGCGACGAACACGTCTTGGTCGATGGGGCCCGGCAACCCGAAGTCCGGGTCGCGGTAACCTTCCATTACTGCTCGAGGCGGTAGCCGTCCCGGTGCAGGACCGTGTTCCGCACCTCCATGCTCCCGTCGGTCCGGTTCCGCCCGCGCTCTCGGCCGGCCGAGAGGCGAGATGGCCCGCGACGGCAGAAATGCTTAAACCTATTGTGCGGCACCCCCACGGCGCTCTCTCATGCTCGCACGTGGCGCTCGAACGCTGCCACGCCGGCGCCGACACCATCCTCGGCGCGGATCGTCGCCCCGAGCCTGGCGGCCCTCGCGCCTACGGCGTCCTCGCCCAGGACCGCGCTTACCGCCCGGGCCACGCGCTCGGCGCTCGCGCCGTCGTGCCCCATGATCGGTCCTGAGCCCACGCCGAGGCTGGAGATCCTCCGCGCCCAGAACCTCTCCTCGGCGTTGAATGGGACCGGGATTTGCGGGATTCCCGCCCTGAAGGCCGCCCCGCTGCTCCCGGCGCTCGCGTGGTGAACGGCCGCGGCCACGCGGGGCAACAGCCAATCGTGCGGAACCTCGTCTACGACCAAGACATCGCCGGGGAGATCCTCAGCGGAGACCCCGCTCCACCCCTTTAGGAACACGGCCCGTCTACCGGCGCTCATCACCCCCTCGAGCACCTCCCTAACTATTTCCTGCATGTTGCTCCGTATGACGCTCCCGAAGCCGACCGCCACGGGAGGGGGGCCTTCCTCTAGGAACCGGAGTAGTTCCGGTGGGGGATTCCAACCCTCCGCTTGGTCCAAAAACCAGAAGCCAGTGGTGTGCAGGTGACCGCCCCAGTCCGCCGGGTGAGGAATTACGCTCGGGCTGTAACCGTACAGCACGGGCATGCGCTTTGCGCGCATCTGCCGGAAGGGCCCCGAGACGGGCACCGGACGAAGGCCCAGCTTCTCTCTCCGCAGCCGGTTCACAGCCCCCCGGAACATCTGCCAGAAGTACTGCTCGGGGAATGCGTAGCTCAGAAGGTTGTATAGCCCCCCAGAGCCCTTCCCACCGGGCGAGACCGGCAGCGGCGCCATGGAACTCGGGAAGTAGCGGGTGCGCGAGAACAGCGGCTGCAGTCCGGCCCCGACGGCCGGCGTGCCCAGAGCCTCTGCGACCATAAACCCCGAGAACCCCACCGGCGTGTAGAGTATCGCGTCGGCGTCCTTGCACATCAGCAGCGTCTCTTCGAAATTAGCCGCCATGATAGGCTCGTAGATCTCGCGCAGGCACCGCATGAAGCGCACCGGGTTGAGGCCCGCCTCGACTACCTGCTTGACTATCACTCGCGGGTCTCCCGACAGCCTTCCGAAATCCAACCCCCGCTCGCGGATTAAACCCTCGAACGGCGGGTAGGCGAGCACCCGCACCCGATGCCCGCGTTCCTTCAAACCTAACCCAAGGGCGACGAGCGGCTGCACGTCCCCCCGCGTCCCGCCCGTCACCACGGTTATCCTCACCGGCCCTCCCGAAGCACCATACCTCCTCAGCGAACCAGGTCAGCCCAACAGATTACACGCCCGTCCGGCTCTATCGCACCCCGCGAACGGCGTAGATTTGAAAAATCTTCCGGAAGATTCGCCCCCACACAAAAAACCACTGTCGGGACGGCTCCCGAGCGGGGTAGAATGGTCCCGCGGTCGTCGGACCTGCACTATGGTCGTCGGCCGCGCCACGTAGCAGGCAATCGTTAGGAGAGGCAAGGCTATGACCGAAGTTGCGGATCTCATCGTGGTGGGGGCAGGTCCGGCGGGGTCGGCCACCGCCTATCATGCGGCCAAGAACGGCCTAGACGTCGCGCTGCTCGACCGGCAACATTTCCCCCGCGACAAGCCCTGCGGCGACGGTCTGCTGCCGCACGCGCAGAAAGAGATCCGGCTGATGGGGCTCGGGGACTGGCTGGACGACCCCAGACACGGCATCTTTGACGGCTACTCCATATACGGTCGCAAGGCCGTGCTCACGGGGGAATCGCCGCCCGACGTCAACGGCAAGCGTGGCTACGTTATCCCTCGCGCAGAGACGGACCAGGCGCTCCTTGAAAGGGCCCGCCAAAAGGGGGCGCGCTTTTTCGGCGGCGTCAAGGCGCTGGGCCTGCTGCGCACCAGCTCTGGGAGGGTCGCGGGCGTGGAGGCCTCTGCTGACGGGGAATCATCCGGGAGGCTTCACTTCGAGGCGCCGCTCGTCGTTGTAGCCGACGGTGTCGGAGGCTTCGCCCGAGAGGGGCTAAAAAACGAGCAGAACGGCGTCGCCATCCGCCAGTACTTCGCGGCCGCGAAAGGATCCCGCAGAAACCACGTCCACTTCTGGATGACCGAAGACCTCACCCGGTGGGGCGCGGCCTACGGCTGGCTCTTCTACCTGGGCGACGGCCGCGCGAACGTCGGCGTCGCGATCTACAAGGACGTGCTCCAACGCAGCCCGCACACTCTCAAGGAGATGTACGAAAGCTTCTTGCGGGAGGAAGGCGTCGCCGAGCGGCTAGACGGCGCCGAGCCCGACGGGCCGGCCAAGAGCTGGTCCCTAAAGACCGGGATGCTCGGCGCTAAGAGGTATGGCCAAGGAGTAATGCTCGTCGGCGACGCCGGGAGCATGATCCACCCCCTGAGTGGCGAGGGGGTCGGTTACGCCATCGAGTCCGGTCGCCTGGCCGCCCATTGGGCCTACGAGGCCCACGCCCGCGAGGACTTCTCGCCCTCGCTGCTTCGGGGCTACGAGCGCCAGCTCCAGCGGCTCCGGGGCCGCCAGCACGAGGCGGGTCTGCGGCTCGTCCGCCTCCACAACCGCTTCCCGGGGGTCGACATCCTGGAGCACCTCTTCGCGGTCTGTGAGAGGGACGAAGATTCGCTGCAGACCCTGGCCCGCATCTTCTACGGGGAGGCCTCGGTGTACGAGCTGCTCAACCACCCTCGCACGCTCTCTCTCGCCGCGGCCGGCGCGGCATCCTCGGCGCTCAGGAAGGTCCTGCCGCAGAAGGCCTCCGCGTAGCGAACGCATGGCCCCGCGGAGGATCATCTTGGAACCCGTTCCGCCCGCTATCGTCCGAAGCCCGCAACCGGCAACGTTTACCGAGGAAGGTTGAGTGGAAGGGCAAGAGCCGACGGGCACGTCCTACGCGAAGAAGTTCGAGCTCCTGCTCGACGCCTTCCCCCACCCCGAGCGGCGCCACCTCAAGGACCCCAAACGCCGCAGGTGGAAGATGGTCGAGATCGACGAGGCTACCGGCGGACGGGTAAGCTCCGCGTACCTCTCGGCCCTGCGGAGCAACAAGATCGTGCAGCCCGGCCTGGAGCCCCTCAAGCTGATAGCCAGGGCCATGGACTTCCCGTTCGATCTCTGGCTCTTGGAGCCCGAGCAGTGGGAGCCGCACCTCAAGGGCCGCAGGCCTCGTCCTATCCGCTCGATACCCAACGGCCGCCGCCTCACCGAGAAGGTCAACAGGCTCTTCGACTCGATACCGAACCGGAAGACCGGCAAAACCTTCACCAATCGCGAGGTGGCCTCGCTCTCCGGCGGTCGCCTCACCGAGGAGGAGGTGGCCGCGCTCCGGGACGGCACCCTGACGGATCCCAGCCGCAACCAGCTGTTGGCCCTCTGCGACGTCTTCGACGTGGACTTCTCCTACTGGTCCGGCAGCGACCAGCCGGAGCGCGCGGTGAACCGGGAGATACTCGAGGCGCTGCAAGACAAGCGGATAGCCGGGGTGCTGCAGAAAACGCGCGACCTGAGCGACGAGCAGCTGGACATGCTCGCCCTGATGGCTGAGCAGCTCGACCGCTACGAGTCTGGGCGCCGGCGAGCTCGAGAGGTGGACGAGCGTGAATAGGTCTTGGACCAGGAGAGCATCCCGGACCGTCCCACGCCTCGCCGATCCTCGCGACTGGAAGCCGCCATCGGACGAGGAGTTGCTCGACGAACTGCGCCGACTGAGGCTCGCGGGTCGCTTCTGGGCTTGGCCGCTCTACCGCGACCGGTTGGCTCAAAACCTGCGAACCACCTTCATGGTTCTACGCCTCGAAGAGGTCACGTCCGACGACGAGGACCACGAAATCATAACGGCCAGGATGAAGCAGCTCGGCATAGAGGCCAGCCTGTTCCGCGACCTCGTGCGCCGCCGGGCGTGGGTGGTCGTTCCCACAAAGCGGACGGAGAAGGCGTGGGTGCGGGCCGTATTCCACGAGCTGAGCCACGCGGCCGCCGGCGATCCGATCCCGGCCGAGCGCGTCGTCCGCGAGGGGGCCGTGGATGGGTGGGTCCTTCAGGATGGCCTGTGGATTCCGGGTCCCGAAGAGCGCCTCGCGGTCTCCGATCCCCCGGCCGACAAAGAGCTGCGGGAGCTCGCCGCCGACCGAAGGGCCCATTTCCTCTCCAAGGCGAGCGTGATGGGACGAAAGATGTACGCGAGGGACTCGCATTTCATGCTGCTTGATACATGACCGCGAGCGCGAAGGGTAATGATGGATCTCACCCTCCTCCAAGAACTCGACTTACAACAGGGACGGAACCTTCTGGTCATCATCCTCCTGGGCGGCATCGCCCTCGCGCTCACCATCTACACCGTACTGAGGCAACGCTACTTCTGGGTGGAACCCGTCAAGATCGCCGCCGCGGCAACGGCGGTTGCGGCGCTCGGAACGGGCCTGTACACGATCGTCAAGACCTCCGAGCTCCCTAACTACCGGGACTACCTGCCGGCCCTTCAACTCCTCAAAGACGCCCCGGGCATGTTCGTCGTCCCCTACCTGGCCTCCGTAGCCGTCCGGCACCTGCCGAACGTCGAGGACCGCCGGCACCTGGGCGTGCCGCAGATCCTGGAGGCCGCCTTCAGGGTCTTCCTGGGCTTCTTCTTGCTCGCGGTCCTCGCAGCCGCCGCGGCCGGCGCCGGCGTGGGCTCCGAGCTCGACTACTCCCTGGACCCGCGCGCGATAGCTTACCGGTCCTCCGTCGCGCTGCCGATCCTTTTCTACGCCGGCCTGCTCGCCTACTTCTACCTCGAGGCGTACCTGCGCGAGCCGGTCATACCCAGGCTGAAGACCCGGTACCTGTTGTTTTCCGGCGGCTCCTTCTCGTTCGTCCTGCTGGCGATCCACTGGTTTTCGTGGCCCCTGCTGAGCGCGGCCTGGCCGAACTCCCAACCCCTCCTCCTGGTCGTCCAAGCCTGCTTCTGGCTGCTGCTGGTCGGCTGCTGGCTCGGGGCTATGACGCTCCCGCTGGCCCACGGCAGCACCGACCGCGCCCTGGAGGCGTTCCCCGCGGCCGACAACCGCATCGACGAACTCGCCCTCGAGGTCGACTCGCTGTCCGCGGACCCCACCGCGGCTCTCGACACGCTTCACACCGCAGACTACCTTGTCACCGAAGCCGCCCGCGAGGTACGCCCGCGCGGTTTGCCCGATGAGCAGGTGGCCTCCGCCCGCATCGCCATCGGGCTGGCGCTGAAGCTGACTCAGGACGGCAACGGCGGCCACGAGGGCCTGCGAGCCAACCTGTTCTCCCTCAGGAACCTCTACCAGAGGATCTTGCTCGAGATCGAGAAGGACGCGCCCCACAGACATCTGTGGGAGAACAACCCCGCCCTCGAGGCTATAGACGCCGCCCTCCGCGTCACCGACGCCGCCGCACTCCGCAGTCTCATCCGCCAACCCGCATGGGTTCAACTTACCGCCATCGTCGCCGCGGACCAAAACCTCCTGCCCCCGGGCGCGCGGGCCCAGGTGCTCGACGACCGTGGCTACACCGTGCGCCCCGATATTTGGATGGCTTTCCTGAGCGCGAAGTTCTCGCTCGAAGCCGACGAGTGGGATCCTAATCTACGATAAAATTCAAAATGCCTTAAATTCGTTTGACAAAAAATTCGTATTGGGTTAGTTTCTTTATGTGGACGTCAAAGCGCCTCTTGCGGAAAGCCGGTGGCCCTTGATGGGGGCATGGGACGGGCACTCGGGGCGCGGCTGCACCGCTCACCGTACGCTGCACGTTCTTGTCTTCGATGTGTCTTTCAAGACACGAGAGCCGCTCGTCCCGTTCCATCGAACGCGATCGGTGGGGCGTATCTCTGAAAAGCTGTCCAATCGTTGCTCATCGAAATGGGGGAGAAGTTTCTCCGCTTTCAGCGCGTCCACGACAAGCCCTACGACTCGACGCGGACCGGCGTGGGTACCGAGGGGAGGACGAGTGGCAAGATCTCGCGCCACTACGTCGGCAAACTCAAGAATGGGCGGGTGCGTGACCCGAGCTCCGGGAAGATGTGGCCGATCTCGCGGACCATGGACGTCCCCTTGCACGAGTGGATGGAAAACGAGTCGCGGGAGGGAGGCTTAAGCCTCGTGGCCGAGGACGCGAGAAACGGCGTGTACCAGCACAGCGCCTTCGGCGCCCGGCGGGCGGGCGCTCCAGGTAGCCTGGCGTCCCGCAACGCCGTCAGGATCGAGGCCCTGCTCGAGACCGCCAGGCTGGGGCTTGGGCCTTGCCCAGTCCAAGAGATGTTCGCCGCGGCGGCAAGCGCCATCGCGCGCGCTCTCTCCGTGCCCGAGAGGGACGTGGTCGCGCGCCCCGACGCCTCCACGCCCGACCCCGGCGCCTTCGCGGAGGCCACCTGGCAGCGGCCCTCATGGGGTCCGCCGCCCTGGGCGAGCCCCGCGGAATCCAGACGGCTGGCCTCGGAGGACGCGCCGGCGCGTCCCGTCCCCCTGGCGCTCTCCGTCGCCGTCGAGGCGCACGGACGGGTCGTCGGCCGGCTCGGGGTACGCGCGTCGGCCGAGCGCCGCTTCTCACCTGACGCGGCGCGTCAGGTG
>JADDPV010000084.1 GCA_016781705.1 Rubrobacter sp. | reverse complement strand
CTGATGAACGCCGGCAGGGAGCTGCAGCAGCTCTCGGCCTGCTTCGTGCTGCCGGTCCCCGACGACCTGGCGGGGATCTACGAGACCATCAAGCGCCAGGCCCTGATCCACAAAGCAGCGGGCGGGACGGGGTTCGACTTCTCCCGCCTGCGCCCCAAGGGCGACGTCGTCAAGAGCACGATGGGGGTTTCCAGCGGTCCCGTCTCCTTCATGTCGGTCTTTGACCACAGCACGAAGCACGTCTCCCAAGGGGGGCAGAGGCGCGGGGCGAACATGGGGATCCTCAGATGCCTCTCAGGGGATACGGTGCTCCAGAGCGCCGACGGCCCGAGGAAGATCGCCGAACTGGTGGGCGAACGACCTTACCTCTTCAGTTGCGAGCCCAGGACAGGGCGCGTCATCCTCCAGCGGGCCGAAAGAGTATTCGTATCCGAGCGCAACCGAAAGCTGGTCCGCGTCCTCTTCGAGGACGGCTCGCACCTGGAGTGCACCCCGGATCATCGCTTCATGCTCCCGGGCGGCTCCTACAAGCAGGCGACGTCTCTCCGGGAAGGTGAGGAGATAGCGGCTCTCGACCAAGCGGTGCTCGGCTGGACAAACTTCCAGCTTCACCTCCGGACTCTTCGTGAGGGTGGATCTCGCAAGCGCAGAGTCACGGTCAGCAATGTCGGGGCGATGCGTCCGGAGATTCGTGAGGCGCTTCGCGCCAGTCGGAAGGCTGCCACGATAATCTCCGGGCAAATAGACGAACGCGACGCCTCGGAGGCCGTAGAGCCCTTCTTTATCCTGAACCAGGACGGCCACATCGCTCCCTTCGACCCCGACTCGCTCGACCGGCGCTCCGGCAGCACAACGAAGCGTGTCGTCCGCGTCGAGCAGCTTGAGAAGGTGGCACGCGAGGTCTACGACGTCTCGATGCCCGCTCTCCACAACTTCTGCGCCGACGGCGTCTTCGTCCACAACTGCGACCACCCGGACATCGAGGAGTTCGTCGCCTGCAAGAACGACCAGAGTAAGATCAACAACTTCAATATCTCCGTGGCCGTAACCGACGCCTTCATGGAGGCCGTCGAGCGTGACGGGGACTTTGGCTTGGTCAATCCCCGCAACGGCGAGACGGCCAAGACCGTGAGGGCGCGAGACCTCTTTCGAAAGATCGTGGAGGGGGCGCACCTCAACGGCGAGCCGGGCGTGGTCTTTATAGACAGGATCAACGCGGATAATCCCACCCCGCAGTTCCCCATAGAGTCGACGAATCCTTGTTCTGAGGCCCTCCTCCCCCCGTACGACTCGTGCAACCTCGGCTCCATCAACCTCGAGCGGTTCGTGCTCGCATCCGAAGAGGTGGAGCGCGGGCGGCTTGCGGCGATGTTCTCCAACCGGCGCGACGGAGAGAAGGGCGCCGTCCCCCGCGGGTCTAACCCTTGCGTGGACTGGCCGGCTCTCAAGGAGGCCGTGAGGATCGCTGTCCGGTTTCTGGACAACGTGATCGAGATGAACCGCTACCCGCTCCCGGAGATCGACGAGATGAGCCGGGGCAACCGAAGAATCGGGCTCGGCGTGATGGGTTTCGCCGACGCCCTGGTAAAGCTTGGCGTCCCCTACGACTCCGAGCGGGCGCTAGACCTGGCACGGAGCATCATGGAGTTTGTCGATCGCGAGGCGTGGGAAGCCTCGCGCGAGCTGGCCGGAGAGAGGGGCGTCTTCGCCAACTACGAGGGCTCCGCGCACGAAAAGCGCGGCGACAGGGTAAGGAACGCGACGGTGACGGCCATCGCCCCCACCGGCACGATCTCCATGATCGCGGGTTGCTCCGGCGGCATAGAACCACTCTTCGCGGTGGCGTTTATGCGCCGGCAGGCTGGCCTGGAGATGCCGGACGTGAACCCCGAGTTCGTTAAAGTAGCCAAAGAGTGGGGCTTCTACTCCGACGAGCTGATGGAGAAGGTGGCCCGCGAGGGGTCGGTGAGGCACATCGAGGAGGTCTCGGAGGACGCGAGGCGGGTCTTCGTCACCGCCCACGACGTTTCCCCCGAGTGGCACGTGGAAATGCAGGCCGCCTTCCAGAGGCACACCTCGATGGGCATCTCCAAGACCGTGAACCTCCCCCGCGAGGCCACCGTCGAAGACGTGGAGGCGATCTACCGCCTCGCCTACCGGAAGGGCTGCAAGGGGGTCGCCGTCTACCGCGACGGCTCCCGTCAGGAGCAGGTCCTCTCCACCGGCAAGACGGGCCGACAAGACGTTGCCCCCTCCCCCACTCCCGCGCCCACGGCCCCGCCCTCTCTCGCCGCCTCGCGCGACGGCCGGCCGCGCACGCTCTCCGGCGTGACGAAGAAGATTCAGACCGGCCACGGCCCGCTCTACGTCACGATGAACGACGACGAGTTCGGCCCGCGCGAGTGCTTCGTCGTGCTCGGCAAGCCGGGAGGGACGGCGGCGGCCTTCTCCGACGCCTTGGGGCGCATGATCTCGCTCGCCGAGAAGCACGGCGCCTCCCCCGGCGAAATTGTGCACCAGCTCCGCGGCATCCAGGACGGCCACGGAATAGGCGTCGGCCCGAACGCTACTCTGTCCGTCCCCGACGGCGTGGCGAAGGCGATGGCCGAGCGCTACCTCGTCGAGAACGACCCCGCAGAGGCCCGCGACCTTCCAGTTATCGGGGCCTGCCCGGACTGCGGCGGCGGCCTCACCCGCCAGGAGGGCTGCGTCGTCTGCCACTCCTGCGGCTACTCGAGGTGTTCGTGACGCCGGGTGGGCGCTAAGTGTGCGTGCTCGTCGCCTCGCGCCATGATCCCCAGGGCCCAACCCTCGGGCTCTACGTCGCGGTGGACCCCGATCGCGGAGAGATATCGTGTTCGACCCCGACCCGCGCTATCCGGAGACCCTCTACCGGATCAGCTGCGCCGAGACGCTCTCGGGTCGTCTCCCTCCCGCCTTTATGCTTCCGTCCACGAGGTCCGGCAGGACTACCACGCTGGGCGAGGACCCGGCCCCCCGGCCCGGGGCTAGCCTCACTCCTCCAGCATCTCGTACGGGTCCCCCTCCTCCGCGTAGAAACGCATCAGGGACTCTATGACTTCAAACTGGCTCCTCCCCCGGCCCGTCTCGGCCTTCTCCCGCGCCAACGCCAGATCGAATCGGGCCTTGACCTCTCGGCTTACCACCGCCGATACCTGCACGTAGTCCCTCTTGTTGTAGCGCCGGCTCTTCTTCGCCCGGTTCCGTGTGCGGACGACCCTGCGGCCCCTCTGCGTCAGCGGTTCCGTGGGAACCTCTGCCTCGCCTACGTCGTCCAGGAACGAGAAATCCTCCTCGGATGCGCCCGAGAATCGCTCGCCGCTCACCCGCTCACCTCCCGACCGACCGCCTCGTAGTCTTCCCAGCCCTCGCGTGCGCCCCGTCCCTTCAGCTCGTAGACGGGCACCCCCCTCAGCTCCGCCGTCGGGAACGCCGCCCGGTCCCGGATCTGTGCCGCGAACAGCGGGATGTTGCGCTTGTTGAGTTCCTTCCTGGCCTGGGCGGCGCGCCGGTTGTACCACTTCACCATCGTGAGCAGCACCCTGTAATCCGCCCTCCCGCCCAGCTCCCGCAGGTCGCGCGCCATCAGGATGATCGTCTCGGTGCTCATCGCGTCCGGGGTGCTCGGCACCACCAAAAGGTCGCACCCCTCCACCAGCCGCCGAAGTCCCTCTCCCCGAGGCCGTCCCTGGGTGTCCACGACGACGTTCTCAAAGGAGCGCACCACCCCGCCCGCGTCGCGCGACGAAACCACCTCGAACGGCAACCGCCCCTTCCCCCGCCGGGCCCAACCGAGCGCACTCCCGTTGGGGTCCGCGTCCACCATCACGGTCGACCCTTCCCCGTCGCGTCGCGCCAGGTACGCCGCCAGGTGGATCGCCGAGATCGTCTTCCCGACCCCCCCCTTGTGGCTGGTGACCGTAAGGATCATCGCGACTACCTCCCCCCGCCCGAGCGGCCCGCCTGAAAACCAACCGGCGACAACCTAACACACCTTAAACGAGTAGTCTACTACTCGTGCTACGCTGCTACTCGTTTAAGCGCGGGAGCCGAGCCGCGCTTCCCCTGTCGGGTGCTTCCCGAGGGGCACTCCGGCCGCGGCTCTGGCAAGCTCCCCCGGCCCCATCCGGGCGCTGGAGCGAGGGCGGCGCGAGGGCTCCGTCTCTGCCGCGGTGCCTACGGAGGGGATCAACGAGCCCCTCCGGACGCTCAGCGGACCGTACAGACGCCTCAGAGGACGAATTTGGCCGGCGTCGCGACCCCGGAGCCGGTCGGGACGCGGCCTCGGCGAAGAGGGAGCGCGAGGCCCCTTCGAGGGCGCGGGCGTCTCCCGCTGTCCTGCCACCCTCCGAACTCGGGCCCCGCCAACCGCAGCCGCAACCCTCCGCGGAATGCTTAAACGAGTAGCATACTACTCGTGCTACTCGTTTAAGCCGAGTCGCGGGTTAGAGAGGCGCTTCGACGGTGGGGTGGTACATCCCGCCGAAAACGGCTCCTTAGTTTATGTAGTACAATACGTCTATCGCGAATACTGCGTAAACTAAGGAGCGGAGAGATGGCGGTCAAGGACCTCAGAGATCTGGAAGAGGCCGCGGGGACGCTGCCAGAGAGCACGGTGGCCGCCGCGGTGAGAGCGATGCGCGCAGGCGGGGACGCTTTGAGGAGCGTGGTGCTCGCGCGGTCGCTCAACGCCCTGGCGGATGCGATGGCCGGGGACGCGCGGGGGCTTGAGGATGTGGCTTCTGCGCCGTCGGACCTGGCGGTCCTGCTGCGGATGCTCGAGCGGCCCGAGGCGCTGGAGGCGCTTTTGGGGGAGGATCCCCTGGCCGCGGCGAGGCTTCGCGGGATCGAGGCGCGGAGCAAGCTGCTGGAGCAGGAGGGCGGGGCGGTCCCGGCCGAGGAGCTCGGGCTCATGCTCGGAGGCATCACCCCGCAGGCCGTCAACAAGCGCCGCAAGGCCGGCAGGCTCCTGGGGTTGCCCGTCGGGGAGAGCCGCTACCGCTACCCGGTGTGGCAGGTGGAAGGGGGACAAGTCCTTCCGGGCTTCGAGGAGGTGCTTAACGTCTTCGGCGTCGAGGATCCGTGGATGCGGGCGGCGTTCTTCCTCGGCGGCAACGCGCGCCTGGGCGGGGAGCGTCCCCTGGACGAGCTCAGGAGGGGCAACGTCGAGGCCGTAAAGAGGGCGGCGAGCTCTTACGGGGAGCAGCTTGCCGACTGAAGAGGAGGCGCGGCCCGGGCCGCATCCCGATCCGCCCCGAGATCTGTGGGAGAGGCGGCTTCCTATCGTCTCCTCCCGGGGGCCGTGGTTCCGCATCCACCGGCGGGGCCGGGATCCGGTCTTCTTCGGCAGGACGGGGCTCGGGCGCTTCGACGCGCCGGACGCGAGCTACGGCGTGCTGTACGCCGCCCAAGACTTCCTCGGGGCCTTTATCGAGACGTTCGGCTGGATCACCGGGACGAACGTCGTCGCCCGCCCGGAGCTGGAGGGGCGGGAGCTGGCCGCGTTGAGGTCTTCCGGGGCGCTCGACCTCGTGGACCTGAGCGGGAAAGGCCTGGCGCGCATCGGCGCCGACGGGAGATTGGCGACCGGCGATCACACCGTCTCTCAACGGTGGTCGCTCGCCCTCTTCAATCACCCGCAGGGCCCCGACGGCGTCCTCTACCGGGCGCGCCACGACCCCGACACGCTGGCCGTCGCCCTCCACGAGAGAGCCCTCTCCAAAGGGCTCCGCTCCGAGCCGCTCGGCAACCTCTTGGGCCCGGACAACGCCGGGCTCGTCGCCAACGCCCTGGACCACTACGGCTTCGGGCTCTGAGCCGGCGCGACGGTCCGGCTCGCCATCTCCCCGGAGCCGGAGGGAGTCCCCGGACGCTACTTCGACGGGCGGCGCGAACACGGGCCAACGAGCAAGCTTATGATGCCGCAGCCCGGCGGCGGCTGTGGGACCCGAGCGAGAGGCCGTACTGGTCGACAGACCCCAGACGCGGAAGATGATTACGAGAACGTGGGGCAAAGCCGGCGAGTTAGCCCGCGAGCATCGAGCAGCCGGGACGGAAGTGGGGGAGGGGCAGGCCGCCAGGGAACGTTCAGCAGCCTCCTCATGGCGCTCACATCGTGACAGTGGCCGCCAGCCGGATAGACCTCCGTCGAGATAAACCACATAATACATTGCAGGACGGAGCGTCCCACCTAAGTACACCGGCGATCCTCTCAGACGTTGGGCTCCCTTGGACCTCGGGTACGCTCCGATAACACAGGCACTGCAAGCGTGGTTAGAAAGGAGTTGCAGAGCCCATGTGCTACACGCGTAGAGACCATGGCCTCGAGGAAGAAGCCCGAAGGCTGCGGGCGGAAGAGGATACCCGTAGGAGGCGCGAAGAGGAGGCCCGCAGGGCCGAGGAGAAGCAGGAGAAGCCGCTGACCGAGAAGGTCAAGGAGATGGTCGGCGCGAGGTAACAAACTAACCAGAAAACGCAACTCCGAAGGCCCCGGCTAGGTCGGGGCTTTCCGCTTTGCCCACAGACTGGCGGCAGAGTTGTAGCGGGGCATCAAGTACTAATAATACAAACAAGAACAACCGAGTAAGTCCGGCGCCAAAGGAACGGAAAAAGAAACGGAAGAATAAACGCAGCAAGAAGCAAAACAACAGGAAAGAGCTAAATAAAGAAAGACAAGCAGATATCGCGCTTAGCAGTATTATGTGTCTTTAATCGTCGCCGACGCGTTGCAGGGTATGGATGTGGAAGCGGTTGTGTTCCTCGGTTCCGCCGACGTAGAGGTAGAGGTCGCCGTCGAGGGAGAGGTAGAACCTGTTGCCGAAGGCATCGGCGATGGGATGGGAGGCGCCGACAAAGGTCTTGTAGTCGTCGTAGGGGAGGTTCTCAAAGTCCTGGATGGTCTTGTCGAACTCGCCAGCGTCGAGGCGAGCCCTGACCTGGCGCTCGATAAGGTCGCGCGAGGGCTCGGGACCGGGGACGCGCGGCCGGGAGGAGTTGGCGTCCGCGCCGTGGAGGCCGGGGAGGGGGACTGGCCAGTTGTTCTCCGCGTACCGGCGGACCCACGCGGCCGGGTTCTCGATGCCTTGCTGATAGGGGAGGGCGTCGAGGTAGGTGAGGCAGTGGTCGGGGCCGTGGTCGCGAACGAGCTGGCGGGCGGCCTCGGGCCACATGCCGACCTCTATGAGGCTCTCGACGACAGCGAGATCGCGGGGGGAGAGGTCGGAGACAGCTGCGGTACGCTCGCGGACGAAGCGGGCGGAGATCCCATAGTGGACCAGGTGGACGCCGTCCCGGCGCTCCTCGAAGTCCACGCGAGTGAGGAAGCCGCGCCTGGTTAGCTCGCGGTGGGCGGCGTCGAGGCGCTCCTTGATCTTGGAGGGCTGGTAGTAGATGTCAGGCAGCGGGATTAGCTGTCTGAGCTGCTGGATCTCCACAGTCCACCTGAGCGTGCCCTTGCGCCTGACGTCCACCAGGCCGTAGAGCGTCTTCGCCAGCGAGTTGCGCAGGGAGAAGTAAAAGTCCGAGTCCAGGCTCTTGAGATAGTTGGCGTTGTAGGAACGGACCAGGACCTCGTCGAACTTCAGGACATGGCGCTCGGCGCTGTTCCCCCGGTGCCTGACCCGCCGGAAAGTCACCCGCCAGGGCGAGAACCGCTGGCTCTCGAAGACCTCACCCTCCAAGTTGTAGAAAGCGTTCTCGGCGTAGATGTCGGTGGTCGCGATCCTGTGTAGGCTTTCGCGCACCCTCTCCTGGTTCTTACCCGCCTTGGGGCTCTTGCCCATGAGCCGCAGCAGGCCGTAGATGGTGAAGGTCACTCGACCATCGGCGGGCATCCCGCCTTGCTGATGAACGTGGCGCATCATGGCGACGTAGACGTCACGGTCGGCCGGACCAGGCAAACCGAGCTCCCGGCCGCCTGTCACCTTCACGTACTGCTGCAAGCGCTGACCATCCGCGGTCAAGATCGTGTTGCGGGCCTCCAGGCTCTCCTCTACCCTATCTCGACTCTTGAAGAGGAACAGTGGCAGCTCCTCCATGTTGACCTCTACATGGATGAGTGGCCCACTCTCAAGTTCGAAGAGTTTCAGCTCCCGCGCACCGTTGTCCGTCATATCCTTGCTTTTCTTCCTGCTCTCTCCGAAAACATCAAGAGCATTAAACACAAAAACATACAGGCGCGTCGAATCGACCGGCGCCTACTTTTCGTCGATTTGCAGGAGAAACCGGCACAATTTTCATGGGGAGTACGCCGTTTTTCCCCGGAGGGTACGCCGTTCCTTCATGGGGAGTACGCCGTTCTTTCCCGGGTGGTACGGCGTCGTTCCCCGGGGGTACGCTAGTCCTTCATGTGCGGTACGCCCTTTCTTCACCGACGGTTCGCCGTCAGGAGGGAGGCCGGCAAAGCGCACTTTCATGGGAGGTACGCCGTTTTTTGCGCCCTGAGGGGACGCCGAGGACGGCGCACTTTCATGGAGGATACGCTATTCTCGGGGTCTCGGGACTACGCTGGCGACCAGGGATTTTCATGGGAGGTACGCCGTTTCCGGGGAGTGCAGGGCTACCCGGGACGATGCCGGAGCCGGGTTCATGGGAGGTACGCCGTTCGCGGGGCCGCCGGAGAGCCGGAGCTTTCATGGAGGGTACGCCGTTTCGCTGCTCCCATGCAACGAACGGAGACGCAGAGCGCGCCCACGTTCACGGCAGGTACGCTATCTGCGCGGGCCCCGCTGCCGCTCGTTCGCAGAAACGCCCGTAGACACGCTCCATAGTCCGGACCAGCCATGCTCTCCTGGACTCGCGACGGGCGGTTCTCCCTTGGCGCTACCGAAAGTAGCCTGGAGATGTGTCCGTAACCCTCCGCCTTCTCGTGGCAAGTAGTCGAAGGCCGATCCGGGCGCTCCGCCAGCTGCCGGTTGTTCTCCCCGAGTGTCCGCGCCCGAAACACTGCCTGGGAATACGGTCACGCCATCCAACGAGCTTTTGCGGGGTCACCGTTTTCCTGTAACCTGTTAGACGTGGCGAGTACGACGCGGACAGCGAAAATCACTGGCCAACTGCTCAATCCCTTCGCCATCTTCACCGTCCTCTTCTTCTGGGTGGCGGCTTCGGAGAGTGGCTTCGCCAGCGCAGCCCTTTACACAGTTGTGGAGCTCTTCGCCGCAGGGGTGGTCGTAGCCTTTCTGTTGGCGCGCAAGAGGGCGAAGCAGATCTCCGGCTTCTGGCTTACACGCCGCCAGGAGCGCCTGCTCCCCGCTGTGGTCTTGATCGCCGCGGGGGTGTCCCTCTTTTTGCTCTTGTGGGCTCTGGGGGCCGGTCCCGAGCTCCTAGCCGTCACAGCCTCGGTCTTCGTAGCAGCGATGGTCGTAGCCCTCCTTACCTTACTCTGGAAGGCTAGCGCCCACGCCACGGTAGTCGGCCACGCCGCCGTCTCGGCCCTTATCCTGCTCGGCTGGTGGGGGGTAATCTTTGCGCTTCTTCTCCCCGCCGTGCTATGGGCAAGGGTCGCAGAGGGAGCCCACACGGCGGGCCAGGTGCTCGCCGGCGCTGCGGTAGGGGGAGCGGTAGCGGCCCTGTTCCTTTTGCTTTAATGTTTGTCGTGGTATGAAAAGCGCGATGGAACGTATCTCGGAGAGTAGGAAATCAGGGACCAACGTTGCGCCGGGGCCTCGGGGCTTGCCCCTCCTCGGGTCGTCTCTGAGCGTCCAGCGGGACACGCTCGGGTTCTTCGACGCAGCGCGCACGTACGGCGACATCTACCGCTTCAAGCTTCTTTCTCCCGTCGGGATCCTCACGGTCCACGTGCTGTCTAGGCCCGAGTACGTCCGCCACGTGCTGAGGGACCACCAGGCCAACTACCGCAAGTCGGGAGCCTACGACCGCCTGAGCGCGGTGATCGGCAACGGTCTGCTCACCAGCGAGGGCGACTTCTGGCGCAGGCAGCGCAGGCTGGCCCAGCCCGCGTTCCACCGTAGCCGGCTCGCCCTCTTGGGCAAGACAATGACAGCAGCGACCGAGGAGATGCTGGCCCAAAGGTGGGAGGCCGCCGCCCGTGCGGGGACTCCGCTCGACTTGGCCGAGGAGATGACCCGCCTTACGCTCACGATCGTCGGGCGCACGATGCTCTCGACAGATCTCGCGGACCGTTCATCCGAGGTGGGCCAAGCGGTGCGCTACCTGCTCGAGTACACCGACCGGCGCATCAAGGCGGTGGCGGTACTCCCGGAATCGGTCCCGACGCCGAGAAATCGCCGCTTCAGGAGATCTCTGAAGATCCTCGACGATCTCGTCTACACCCTGATAGACGAGCGCAGGGGGCAGGGGGAGGACAGGGGCGACCTGCTCTCCATGCTTGCGGCCGCCCGCGACGAGGAGACCGGCGAGGCGATGAGCGAGCGACAGCTGAGGGACGAGCTGATGACCATCCTCATCGCCGGTCACGAGACCACCGCTGCGGCGCTCTCGTGGGCCTGGTACCTGCTGTCCAAGCACCCCGAGGTTGCGCGCACGATGACCGCGGAGCTCGACTCCGTTCTAGGAGGGAGACCGCCCACCTTCGACGACCTGCCGTCCCTCCCGTACACGGGGATGGTCTTCAAGGAGACCCTGCGGCTGTATCCCCCGGGCTGGATGATCGCACGGATCGCCCGAGAGTACGACGAGATCGGCGGGTACGCCATCCCGAAGGGCTCGCGGGTCGCCGTGAGCCCGTACGTCGTCCACAGGAACCCGGCGCTGTGGGAGAACCCGGAAGGCTTCGACCCGGAGCGCTTCGCGCCCGGCCGCGCGACCGGCCGGCCCGACTACGCGTACTTTCCCTTCGGCGGGGGACCGAGGAAGTGCATCGGCGGCAACTTCGCCACCATGGAGGCCACGCTCGTGCTCGCCACGGTGGCCCAGAGGTATCTTCCGGAGCTGGTCCCCGGCTTCCGGGTGCGGCCCGAGGCGGCGATCTCGCTGAGGCCGAAGGACGGTCTGCCCATGATCCTACGCTCGGTCCGAACACCAAGTCGGTCATAAGAGCGGCGGCGCAAGGGCGTTAGAAAGGCCATCAACCAGGATGAACGGCATAGATTACGGAGAGAGGTTCGAGTGCTTCAGGGAGATCTACCGGAGGCCCGACGGCAAGAAGTGGTCCAACATGGACATAGAGCGGGCCACGGGGGGATTCGTCAGGGGCAACTACATAACGAACCTGAAGGCCGGCCGGATTGAGCAGCCCGGCATCGACCGACTCGCCGCCATAGCGCAGGTGATGGGGTTCCCCACCGAGCTCTGGTTCCATAAGGATCGCGAACCGGTCGAGGAGGTGGAAGGCCAAAAACGGCCAGTCACCCTGGCGGACAAGCTCAACCTCTTGTTCGAGATGAGGATCAACCACACGACCGGCCGGCCCTTCACGAATCGCGAGCTCGCCGAGCTGACCTACGGCCAGCTCGATGAGGAGACGATCACGGCCGCCAGGGAGGGCAAGGTCGCCGACCTGAGGGGCACCCAGTACGTGGCGCTCTCCAACGTCTTCGGCGTCGACGTCTCCTACTGGTACAGCCAGCCGGGCGAACTGCCCCCGCTCGATCCTGACACCATTACCGCATTGCGAAACGAGAAGGTCCGGGCGGCCCTGAACAAGTTCAACGAACGGTCCTCCCAGCAGCAAGACCTGATCCTGTCGCTCCTGGATCAGCTAGCGGAGAAGGAAAAAGATGTTGAGGGACCGACTTAGCGCCCTCTTTCTACCCAAGCGCGTTCCTTCCATAAGATCCCGATCGGCCGGCGTACAACAGCTGCGAGAGGCGTACGAGAACCTCCTGCTTTCTCGTGACCGGGGTACGCCCGGACTTGCGAAGGAGGCCGAGGCGGCCTGGCACGCGCAGGTCGCCGCCTTCGTCGCCAGCCTCATTCCGTACGAGGAGTACGTGAGGGAGCTCGCCCTTCTCGGTTTGAAAGGAACCCCTTTCACTGGCGACGCTTACTCCGAAGCCCTCGCCAACAAGCTGGACCTCCGCATACGGATACTCAGGCCGACGAACGTCGCCTTGGAACGCCGCCAGCTCGGTCGTACGACGCGGCATCCCGACTCGGGGGACCTGACCGTCGAGATTCCCGTCCGGCTCGGCCGCGGCTGGCTCTACAATTACACTCTGCTACACGAGCTCGGCCACGTGGCGGCCGGCCACCCGCCGCTCCCGTCCGACCTAGCCGAAGAGACGCTCACCGACCTCGAGCCTCCGGACGAGAGGCTGGCGCGAAAGGCTCCCCTGACCTCCGGCCTGCCGAAGGAGGCGCTCCTGGCCCTCTACGAGGCCGAGGCGGAGCTGCGCGCGCAGCACGGCATGCTCGCCGGCTCCCTCGGGCAGCTGGCGCTCGGCACCGAGAGGCTCAATCAGGTCTCGTGAGCTACGCCACCTACCAGGTGATCATAGCCGGCATCCTGTTCGCCAACTTTCTGCTTATCTCCGCGTACGCCCTCTGGAGAAAGGACGCGCGGCCCGAGATCCTGCGCGCGGGCGCCCTCCTGAACCTCCTCGGCGCCGCCTGTTGGGGGTTCGCCGCCTACTTCTCCTCCGAGGACGCGTCGAACGCCCTCCAGAGCATCGTCTACAACGTGAGGGCCATCCCCTTCGACGCGGCGATCGCCTACATCGCTTGGCTACTCGCCCGCAGCATCGCCAACAACCGGCCGAGGGCGGCCGATCTCCTCCGGAACGCGTGGCTCCTCATCGGCGCCTGCTGGCTGTTCGGCTTCGTCGTGGGCCTCTTCCTGCCCGTGCCGGCCCTTGAGGAGTTCGGGCCCACCCCGCCGGAGTTCCTCCTGCTCAAGGTCAGGAACGGCGCCGAGTGGGTGGTCCTGTTGCTGGTCCTGGTCGTCTTCGCCGGCGAACTGCTCAAGCGGGAGACACCTTCCCGCACCGTCCGCCTGCAGAACGGCGCCATGACCTTCGCCGCCGTCTGCTTCCTGGCGCTGGCCTCGAACTTCATCTACGGGTCGGTCTTAAGGGTCCTCTCCCTCTCGCCGGCGGAGAAGTCCTCGATGATCGACCTCCACCTGTACGCCGAGACTCTGCTCCTGGGCGTCGGCGGGGTGGCCTACATGGCGGGCCTCTTTCTCTACCACTCGCACGAAGAGCGGGAACGTCTCCTCGACCTCTTCAGGGAATGGATTAAACTCCGGCACGACATCGAGACCAGGTTCGACCTCGCCTACTCCAATGGCCTGGAGTGCGGAGACGCCACCGGCTACTTCTACCGCGCCTGCACGTACCTCGAGCTGACGAGCGAGCAACGACAGAAGGCCTTGGATCTGGTCAAGCTTCTCTCCATACTAAGGACGGAGCCGGACGACACCCTCCTCGGCCGCCTCTCCGACGTCCACGAGCGCCTGCGGAGAAACTCGGGCCTCGCCTCTCGCGTCTTCGTCCAGATCGACGGTCGGGTTCTCTACGACATAAGGCACGACCCGCTCTTCTCCGCGGCTGCCCCGGCCATCTCCCTCTTCCGCCTGCGCACCACGCTCTTTTTGCGGCGTTCCGAAGATTGGACGCAACTGGCCGCACTCCTGGCGGCGGACGCCGGCTTCCTTCCTGCGCCCGTGGCCCACCGACTTCTCAGGGAACACCCGCCTCCCATAAAGCGGAACGTCCTCTCGGCATACGAGTGCGCGAAGACGGCCGAAAAACTGACCCGCTGACCCCCCTCTCCCCAGAAATTCACTCTCACAGATAAGGGAAATCTGTAAATTCATATTGCAAAAGTGTGAACGCTTGTTTATGCTCACGAATATTCCGCGGCGAACACGGCGAAGGGGGATTAAGAGTTGGCCATATTTCACCGCATGACCGGACCTCCCGGACAAACCGTATTCAGCTGCGCGCCAACCGTCCACACCGCCCGCTTGCGCGGCTACGTTCTGGCATACAGACAACTTCTGGAGCGAGGTTGCCGGCTGCGTTTAATTCGGCGCTGTGTGCATGGCGCGCGAGTTCAGGCGGCGAGCCGAACCACCGTTGCGCAGAGGAAGACCAAGCAGGTCGGGGCGCCATGGTATGGCAGGGGCAGACTCCTCGGCCTCGATGGAGGGAGGTTAGCCTTGGGTCGAGCGTATCCTAACCTTGGCTCCCGGCCGCGCATCCGAGCGGCGACGGTCGCACACTCGCGGCGAGCGTGGGTGGCCACGTGAGGGCTGCGCGGGAGCTTCCCGGGTGTGCTATGTCCTTCGAGGACCACATGTGTGAGTTGGCCGAAGCCTCGCACCGCGCCTCCTCCCGCGCCGGGCTCTTCGGCGCCTTCGCGGCGGGGGTCGCCAACGCCATGTCGGCGGACCTCGCGCAGGTGCTGGAGTACGCGCCGGGGGAGGGGCGCTTCGTGTTGCGCGCGGGGCGTGGCTTCCCCGAGGACCTCTACGGCCGGGCGCGGGTGCCGGCGGGCCTCCTCTCGCAGGCGGGGCGGGCGTTGCTCGACCCGGTGGGGCGTCCGGTGGAGCTCGAGGACTTCTCCCGGCCTCACGAGTGGGCCGACGACGAGCTCGTCTCCGGGCACGGTGCCAGAAGCGGCATCGCCGTCAAGATTGAGGCCGGCGGGCAGGGCTTCGGGGCGCTCGGCGTCTTCTACCGGGATCCGCGGGTGTTCTCCCCGGAAGAAGGGCGCTTCCTCTCTCGCGCCGCCGCGCTGCTCGGCGCCGGGGTCGAGAGGCTCGCGTACGAGGAGGAGGCGATCGCCTGGCGCTCGCGCGCCGAGCTCCTGCGGACGGGGGCGGCGCTCCTCAAGCTCACCGCCGAGCGGGACGACCTGCTCTCCGCCGCTGTCTTGGCGGCCGTGAGCGGCGGCGTCGGAGGGGCCCGCCCGGTCGCGGACTGGTGCTTCGCCGACGCGCTCGAAGGCAACGGCGGCCTGCCCAGGTTCACCCGGGTGGCGGTGGACCACGCCGAAGGTGCCGCCGAACGGGTGGAGGAGGCCTTCTCGACCCCCCTCGCCCCGACCGCTCCCCACGGAGCCCCGCGGGTCTACGCCACCCGCCAACCCGAGCTCGTCGAGCGGATCGGACCGGACTTCATCTCGGCGATAGCGAAGAGCCCCGAGCGCCGCCGGGCGCTGGAAGAGGCGCGCCCGTACTCTTGCCTGTGCGCCCCCGTGATCGGACGGGATCGCTTCCACGGCGCCTTAGCCTTCCTCAGAACCGAGACGGGAAATCCCACCCCCTACGGCCCCTCCGACCTCGCGGCCTGCTCGGAGTTCGCCGCGCTCGTCGGGGCGGCCATCGACCGGGGCCTACCCTCGCCGGACATCGAGGAGGCCCGGGACGTGGTCCGCCCGCACCTCGCCCGACTGGACCCGGGCCTCACCGACCGGGAGAAGGAGGTGCTGGCGGGTATCGCTGCCGGCGACCTACTCGTCCAGATAGGCAGCCGGCTTTCCATAAGCACAAATACCGTGCGCACCCACAAGCGGCACCTCTGCCAGAAGCTGGGACTCAGCCCAAAATCGTCGGACGCCCGGATAGTCGCCGAGGCCAAGCGCCGCGGGATCCCCGACCTCCCCGCCTGACCGCCCACCCCGTTCACCACCGCCACGGCTCGCGAGAAGGCCGCCCCTTCCGCGTGCCCGTAAGCGCAAGCGATTACTCGCTACCGAGTAGCTAGAAATCATCGCAAAGTTACTCGCTGCCGATGATGGAAGATGCCCCGGGATGCCCCATATTGGGGACGCAAGTCGCGAACCCGACGGAAGGGAGGAGGTGATCCGAAGGATAGGCCGCGCGACGTAAGCGAGAAGCTGAGGGTGGTAGAGGGCCCGTACTCCGGGCGCCAACCAGGGCGGGCCCTTCACCACACAAGACCGACAAGGAGACCAGAGACCCCTTGTGGCGAACGCATTTTACCAACCGCCGGCAGGAGGCCAGCCTCCGGCCGCCCGCAGCCCTCATACGCACGGCTCTCCCGGCGAAACCGGCGGCCGCCCGTCCCCGGAGAACCCCGTGATACGCCGCGTCCTCCGGGCGACGGTGGCGGGTCTCCTCCGCGGACGCCCGCGTTCGCGGGATGCGGCTGGCCCCGCCAGCCTGGACGTCCTGTGGCGGGCGAAGCGCAACGCCTTCCGGCGGGCGCTCCTCGACCACGGCGTGTCGGAGTCGGACGCGCGCGAGATCCTCCGCCCCCTGGTGGGCAGCGAGGCCGGAGGCTGCGAGCTCGCCCGCCTCGGCCAGCTCACCGGCCTCGACGCGCAGGTCTTGGACCGGGTGGTGCCGCTGATGGGGCTCCAGAACCTCATAACCATCGAGGAGAGGACCGGGGGGACGTCCCGCCCCGTCCTCTGGATCATCGTCACGGAGCACGGCTCCCGCTACGCCAGGGAGGCGGCCCCGGTTCCCGGCGCTTTGCCCGGAACGTCGCGCGGGGTGAGCGCGTGAACGCGCCGGCGCTGGCGGCGGTCGGGGCCCAGGCCTCCGGCGACCGCTTCTACGACCTCGGGGTACGGCTCAGGGAGTCGGGGCCCCAGCTGATGGACGCGGTTCAGGACCCCACGAACTGGGCCCTCGGCACCGCAGTGCTCTTCGCCGCCGGCGCCGGGTTGGCCGGAGCGCACAGGGTCTCGGGGCCGCTCCTCGACCTCGGCCACCGGTTCCTGTTCCGGCGCCCGGGGGAGGTGCTCGTCGGCGAGCGTCCGTTGAAGCCGTTCGGCACGACGCCCCTCTATCTGCCCCTCTCCGACCGATTCACCGGGCTCCAGATGGTGGCGCCCATGGGCCAGGCCAAGACCTCCACGATGGAGTGGCTGGCCTACCAGGACCTCCGTAGCGGGCTCTCCGTGCTGGTGATAGAGACGGAGGGCGACCTCGGCGCGAAGCTCCTGCCGCTCGCCCTCTGGCTCGGCGTCCCGATCCGCTACTTCGCCTACGCCGGCGCGGCCGCCGGCCGCGCGATGAAGTGGAACCCGCTGGCCGGGGACAAGGTGGAGGCCGCGGAGCGCGCGGTCACCGCCTTCCAGTCTGCGGCTGCGAGCGGCGACGAGAAGTTCTTCGAGAACTTCAACTCCATGTTCCTCAGGCACTCGGTCTTGGCGGTGTGCTGCCACGCCGAACGCGAACGCCGGGAGGCCACCATGGCCGACCTCGACCGCTTCGTCCAGAACGAGTCCTACAGGCGCAAGGTCCTGGGCGTGGAGCGCGACGCCTCCGGCGAAGGCTTCACCGTGAACGCCAAGAACCTGCCGAGGAGAACCCGCGGCTACTGGGAGGACCTCTACTACGGCCAGTACGGTAAGCGGGAGCGCACCCAGTTCGTCGCCGGGCTGCACGCCGTGATCGACGCGCTCTTGGCGCAGGAGATCGTCGAGGTCGCGCTCTCCCCGAAGGAGGGGGAGCCGGTCCTCGACCTGCCGGAGGCACTCGGCCTCCCGGGACTCACCCTCGTGAGCGTCCCGCAGGGGGCCGCGCCGGCCACCAGCCGGATGCTCTCCACGTGGGTGATGGAGTACTTCCGCCAGGCCGTCCTGGCCCGCGGGGATGGCGGCTACCCGGTCTCAGCGTACCTCGACGAGGTGCACTCCATGCTCGGGCACGCCAACTCCGAGGCGGCTCTGGCGTTCTCGTCGCTGGTCACCCAGGCCAGGAGGCGCCAC
>JADDPV010000248.1:4454-5242 GCA_016781705.1 Rubrobacter sp. | reverse complement strand
TCACGCAGCAGATCGGCGACGCGAACGGGGCTGAAACCTGATGCCTGATACTTTCCTGTTCCTCACCACCGCGGACACCGAGATCCTGGCTGCCGCGAAGGCCGCCGAACGTTTGCCCGAGGGTTTCCCGAAGATCCGGTGCGCCAACCCGGTCGCGCTCGATGATCCGGCGCCGTTCTTCGAGGAGGAGCTTCAGGAGACGAGGGCCGTGGTGGTGCGGCTGCTTGGCGGACGGCGGGCCTGGCCCGAGGGTTTGGAGGAGCTGCGCCGGCGTTGCGCGGGGTTGGGCATACCCCTTCTCGCGTTCGGCGGGGAAGCCGAGCCCGACGCGGAGCTGGCCGCCCTCTCGACCGTCCCTTCGGGGACAGGGCTGGAGGCGTTCGAGTACCTGCGTCACGGCGGCGTGCGCAACACCGAGAACCTCTTCCGCTTCGTCGCCGACACCACCCTCATGGAGGGCTACGGCTTCGAACCCGCGTCACCCCTGCCCGAGATGGGCTTCTACCACCCAGACCTGGCGGAGGCCCCGACCCTCGAAGATCTTCTCGCCCTGCACGACCCCGCCCTTCCGACCGTGGGCGTCGTCTTCTACAGGGCGCATTGGATGGGCGGGAACACCGCGTTCGTGGACTCGCTCGTCCACGCGCTCCAAGAGGCCGGGGCGAACGCCCTCCCGCTCTACTGCTACTCCCTCCGGGCTGAGGACGCCGAAGGGACCGTGCGGGCGCTCGAGGTCTTGAAGGGCAGGGTTGACTCTCTCGTTACTACAGTACTCGCCGGGGGCGGAT
>JADDPV010000248.1:0-4431 GCA_016781705.1 Rubrobacter sp. | reverse complement strand
GCCGGCTCGCCGGAGGAGTGGCTCGAGTGGGAGGTCCCAGCCCTCGAGGAGCTAGGCGTCCCGACCTTGCAGGGGATCTGCGCCACCTCCTCGCGCGAGGCCTGGCTCGCCTCCGACGCCGGCCTCTCGCCGCTGGACACCGCCTGGCAGGTCGCCATCCCCGAGTTCGACGGCCGTATCGTGGGCGTGCCCTTCTCCTTTAAAGAGCGCCTCGGGGCCGACTCCCCCGTGGGGGCGCCGCTCACCCTCTACAGGGCGGATCCCGAGCGCACGCGGCGCCTCGCCGGGCTCGCTACCCGGTTCGCCGGCCTCGGCCGTCTCCCCAACGCACAAAAAAAGGTGGCCGTCCTGCTCTCCAACTACCCGACCAAACACTCGCGGGTCGGGAACGCGGTCGGCCTCGACACCCCGGCGAGCGCCATCCGCCTGCTCGACGCGCTGTGCGGGGCCGGCTACGCGGTGGAGGGCGCCCCGGAGGGGGGAGACGACCTGATCCACGCGCTCATAGCTGCCGGAGGGCACGACCTCGAGTTCCTGACCGACGACCAGCTGCAAGGCGCGACCGGAAGGCTCGACACGGAGCGCTACGCTGCGTGGTTCGCCCGGCTGCCGGAGGAACTGCGCTCGGAGGTGGAGGAGCACTGGGGACCGCCGCCCGGAGAATTGTACGTGGACGGGGACGAGTTCGTGGTGGCCGGGCTGCGCTTCGGGAACGTCTTCGTGGGGATTCAGCCGCCGCGGGGGTTCGGGGAGAACCCGATAGCGATCTACCACGACCCGGACCTCCCTCCAACCCACCACTACCTCGCCGCCTACTGGTGGCTTATCGAGGAGTTCGGCGCACACGCCGTCGTCCACCTCGGCAAGCACGGGACGCTCGAGTGGCTGCCGGGCAAATCTTTAGGCCTATCGGCCTCCTGCGCCCCGGACGCCGCCCTACGCGACGTGCCGCTCTTCTACCCGTTCGTCGTGAACGACCCTGGCGAGGGGACCCAGGCCAAGCGGCGGGCGCACGCGACGGTGGTTGACCACCTGATCCCCCCGATGACCCGCGCGGAGACTTACGACGACCTTGCCAAGCTCGAGCAACTCCTCGACGAGTACTACCAGGTGGAGACGCTCGACCCCTCGAAGTTGCCGGCCATACGGGTCAGGATCTGGGAGACGCTGCGCGACGCCCAGCTCCACCGCGACCTCGGCGTCGAGGAGCAACCCGAAGAGTTCGGCGACTTCCTCAACCACGTGGACGGGTACCTGTGCGAGATCAAAGACCTCCCCATCAGGGGCGGCCTCCACATCCTCGGCGAAACCCCGACCGGCGAACCCCTGCGCCACCTCACAGCCGCCATCCTCCGGATCGGAACCGGACAAATGTCCGGATTGCGTCGGGCCGTCGGTGCCGTTTACGGTTTGGATGAGAGATCTCTGCTCGAGAACGGCGGCGCCCGCGCCGAGGCGCCTGCGGCCCTCGCCGACCGCTTCCCCGGTACGACTGCGACGGCCTCGGATCTGCTCGACCGGTTGGAGGAGGCGACGCAGGCCCTGCTTCTCGCCCTGGAGGGCCGCGGCTGGGACGCGGAGGCCGTCGGCGCTGTCTGCGAGGAGACCCTGGGCGTCTCCGATGCGGGGGTGGAGCGGGCTTTGTGGTTCGCGGCGACGGAGGTCGTGCCGCGCCTCTCGAGGACGCCCGAGGAGATGGAGAACCTGCTGCGGGGCCTCGGCGGGGGGTACGTGCCCGCGGGGCCGTCCGGGTCGCCCACCCGCGGCCTCGTCAATGTGCTGCCCACGGGGCGCAACTTCTACTCGGTTGACCCGAAGGCGCTGCCTTCGCGGCTCTCCTGGGAGGTCGGGTGGGGGCTCGCGGAGGACCTGTTGGGGCGGTACCTAGAGGAAGAGGGCAGGTACCCCGAGACCGTCGGTATCGTGGTGTGGGGGACGGCGGCGATGCGGACGCAGGGTGACGACGTCGCGGAGATTCTGGCCCTGCTCGGCGTCAGGCCCGTGTGGAACGAGGAGTCGCGGCGGGTTACGGGGCTCGAGGTCATACCCCTGGAGGAGCTCGGGAGGCCGCGGGTGGACGTGACGGTCAGGATAAGCGGCTTCTTCAGGGACGCTTTCCCTAACTTGATCTCCCTGATGGACCAGGCATTCACCACCGTCGCCGGCCTCGACGAGCCCGACGAGATGAACTTCGTCAAGAAGCACGCGGACGAGGAGAAGCAAAGCGGGGCCGACGACCGGAGGGCCACCACGCGCATCTTCGGCTCCAAGCCCGGCGCCTACGGGGCAGGGCTCCTGCCGCTCATGGACGCGCGCAACTGGCGCACGGACGAGGATCTGGCCGAGGTCTACGCCGTCTGGGGCGGCTACGCCTACGGGAAGGGGCTAGACGGCGTCGAGGCGCGCGGGGCGATGGAGGCGAACCTCAGGCGCACGGAGGTCGCTGTAAAGAACGTAGACAACCGCGAGCACGACCTCTTCGACTCGGACGACTACTTCCAGTACCACGGCGGCATGATCGCCGCCGTCCGCGCCATCACCGGCCGCGACCCGAAAGCATATATCGGGGACTCCGCCGACCCCTCCAGGGTAAAGACCCGCACGCTCGCCGAGGAGGCCAGGCGCGTCTTCCGCTCGCGGGTTGCCAACCCGAAGTGGATAGAGGCCATGCAGCGCCACGGCTACAAGGGCGCCTTCGAGCTCTCGGCCACCGTCGACTACCTCTTCGGCTACGACGCCACCGCGAACGTCGTCGAGGACTGGATGTACGGGGACGTCACGAGAAAGTACGTCCTCGACGAGCAGGTGCGCGCTTTCATGCGGGACTCGAACCCCTGGGCGCTGCGCGCCATCTCCGAGCGGCTGCTGGAGGCGGTAGAGCGCGGCCTGTGGTCCGAGCCAGACCCCGATGACCTCCAAGCGCTCAAGCGGGCCTACCTGGAGAACGAGGGCATGCTCGAGGAGGGGGGCGGATGAGGGTGGCCGCTGGCCGGCCAAGCGACCGGAGCGTCTCGCTATTATGAGTGCCGTGCACATGACCTTGCTAGTGGCGGTCGCGGGCTTGCTCTCGTTGACGATCGCTTCGTACACGAGAAACGGACGCTCGTGAGCGCGTACCGACACCCTTATCCCTTCTCCGCCATCGTCGGCCAGGAAGACTTAAAGCTCGCCCTGCTCGTGAACGCCGTCTCCCCCGAGGTGGGCGGGGTCCTGGTGCGCGGCGAGAAGGGGACCGCCAAGTCCACGGCCGTAAGGGCGCTCGCCAGGCTACTGCCCCCGATCCGGGTAGTCTCCGGCTGCCCTTTCTCTTGCGATCCCGGGTTCCCTAACCCCGAATGCCCCGCAGGCCCCCACCCACAGGACGCGCCGGCCGAGACCCGCCCCGTGCGGCTCGTGGAGCTTCCGGTCGGGGCGAGCACGGACAGGCTCGCGGGAACCCTGGACATCGAGAAGGCGCTCTCTGAGGGGAGGAAGGCTTTCGAGCCGGGCCTGCTGGCGGCCGCCCACCGGGGCATCCTGTACGTAGACGAGGTGAACCTGCTCGCGGATCACCTCGTCGACCTTCTCCTCGACGTGGCCGCGATGGGCGTCAACCACGTCGAGCGCGAGGGCATGAGCGTACGCCACCCTGCGCGCTTTATCCTCGTCGGCACCATGAACCCTGAGGAGGGCGAGCTCCGCCCGCAGCTCCTCGACCGCTTCGGCGTCACCGTCGAGGTCTCAGGCAGCCCCGACCCCGCCGAGCGCGTCGAGGTAGTCCGCCGCCGCCTCCGCTACGAGGCCGACCCCGAAGGCTTCGCCGACGAGTGGTCGGCCGCGGACGGAGAGCTGGCGCAAGCGGTGGAGGCGGCGCGGGACCGGCTTCCGGGGGTGGGGCTGGAGGAGGAGACGCTCTTCGGCATCTCGGCCCTCTGCGCCGAGCTCGGCGTGGACGGCCTGCGCGGCGACCTCGTGACCGCGAAGACCGCCCGTACCCTGGCCGCCTGGGACGCCCGCGACGTAGTACTACTCGAGGACGTGAAACGCGCAGCCCTGCTCGCCCTCTCGCACCGCCGCCGGCGCGGGCCCTTCGACCAACCCGGCATCGACCCCGAAGAGCTGGAGAACGCCCTCTCCAGGATGCAAGACCCCGAGCCCCCCGAAGATCCGGACGGGGGCACCCCGCCGGAAGGTAGGAGGGAGGATGCTGGCGAGCCCCGGCGCGGCGAGCCCGACCGGGAGCCCTCGGAGGCGCGGGCCGGCTCGGGCGAGCGGAGCTACGCCCCCGAGGAGACATTCGACCCCGTGCGGCTGGAGGCGCCGGAGAAGGGCCACGGCGGCCCGCTGGGGCGGCGGAGCAGGGTCGTGGGGGAGACGGGGCACCCGGTCGGGGACGGGGAGGTCGGGGAGAAGCCTTGGGACGTGGCGCTGGCGGCGACGGTGCGGGCCGCG
>JADDPV010000055.1 GCA_016781705.1 Rubrobacter sp. | reverse complement strand
GTCGTGCATCTTGGCGGCGTAGGCGTGGCAACCCGCGACCCTGCCCCCGAACCGGCGCGCCACGTCGACGCCTATAACGCACGCCTGGTTCGAGTAGTCCGAGTTGTCTACCGGGACGTAAACTTCTTTGTACATAGAGTCCGCTCTCCTGGCCTGTGTGGGACGCCTGATCCAGTACTCGCTCGCCGACTGCACGCAGCAGCGCTCCGTGCCCGTGTAATGTAGCGTTTACCGCCCCCCATAGCAAATAAAAGCGTTCACACGGACAACGTTCGCCCGAGCCCAGCGACCGCGCCGCGCGGATGGGCGGGTCCGGCGCGGCTGTGAGAAGATGCCCGAGGCGTAGAGGGGGCTGAAGTGGGCGACGAAGAGCTGGAGCAGAACGCGAAAACGGGCGGGGACAGCCGGGCGTACGCGGCCGGCGCCGCCTTCGTGGAGGGGCGGTTCGTGCCGGTGGCCGAGGCGCGCGTCCCTATCCTCGACTGGGGCTTTTTGCGCTCGGACGCTACCTACGACGTGGCCCACGTGTGGCGGGGCAGCTTCTTCCGGTTGGAGGACCATCTGGACCGCTTCGAGCGCGGAGTGGCGAGGCTGCGCATGAGCCTGCCTTACGGGCGCGAGGAGATACGGAACGTCCTCCTCGGGTGCGTGCGCCTGAGCGGTCTGCGCGACGCCTACGCGGAGATCATCTGCACCCGCGGCGTCCCGCCGCCCGGCTCGCGCGACCCGCGCGATTGCGAGAACAACTTTTTCGCGTTCGTAGTGCCTTTCGTCTGGATCGCCGACCCCCACAAGCAGGAGCGGGGGCTGCACGCCACCATCAGCCGCGTGCGGCGCATAGCGCCAGAATCCGTCGACCCGACAGTGAAGAACTACCACTGGCTCGACCTGCAAAAGGGACTCTTCGACGCCTACGACCGCGGCGGGGAGACGGCGATCCTGGTCGACGCCGGGGACAATGTAGTCGAGGGACCAGGCTTCAACGTCTTCGCCGTAAAGGATGGTGCGATCTCTACCCCGGAGCACGGAGTCCTCGAAGGCATCACCCGCAAGACCGTGATCGAGCTCGCCGCCCGAGACCGCATCCCGCTCGAAGCGCGCCCAGTCCCTGCCGAGGAGCTCCGCCAAGCCGACGAGGTATTCGTCTCGAGCACGGCTGGCGGGGTCATCCCCATCACGACGGTAGACGGCGAGGCAGTAGGCGGCGGCAGGCCCGGTACCGTGACGCGCAGGTTGCGCGAGGCGTACTGGGATCTGCACGAGGACCCCCGCTTCTCGCTGCCCGTCGCGTACGGCTGATCCCGGCGCCGTTGTCCTTGCGTCACTACTCCTCGACGCGCACGGGCCAGAAGCCGAACCCCGCAATGCGGGAGGGAATGGTGCGCAGGATGGGGACGCGCAGCAGCAGGCGCAGGAAGAGGGGCGGGGCGAAGGACGCGTCCGAGCGGAGAGCGCGGGCGAGGACCTGCTGCTGGATCACGGCCTGAGCGCGCTGTATCAGGCGCGTTGGTAGCTCGCGCCGACGCTGCACCGTAGCCAGATACCTCGTGTCCAGGTCGACGAGCCGCCTCTGGCTCTCCTGGAGCGGCCCGGAGAGCACGTTGGCCGCGACCACGGCGTCCTGGATGGCGTAGTTGATCCCCACCCCGCCGACGGGGCTCATGACGTGCGCTGCGTCCCCTATGAGCAAGAGCCCCGGCCTGTACCACCGCGGGCACCGGCTCGACTCGACCGAGAGCAGGGATGCCTGCTGCCAGTCTTTCAGGTGCTCGACGCGGTCGGCGAACTCCGGGATGAGCTGGGCGAAACCCCGGTGAAGCGACTCGATGCCCTCGCGGCGCAGCTCGGGGTAGGTGCCCTTGGGGATGACGTAGCCTGCCTGCCAGTGGTCGGCGCGGTCTAGCATGACCGCGATGTGGCCCCGGCCGAGGCGGCCCACTATACCATCGGGGTCTCCCTCCTCCCTGGGCAATTTGAACCAGAGCACGTCCATCGGCGGCGAGGTCTTTACGGGCTCGAAGCCCGCCAGGCGCCGCACCCGGCTCCCGCGCCCGTCCGCCCCGACCGTGAGGACCGCCCTTACCTCGTGCCTGCCGTCCCCGGCCTCGTAGCGGACGCCCCGGACCACGCCGCCCTCTTCGACCAGCTCTCGGACCCGCGCCCCCATCACGAGCCGGAAGTTCGGGTATCGCTGCGCCTCCCCCGTGACGAACTCGAGGAAGCTCGTCTGGGGCATCAGGGTAATGTACGGGTACTTCGTGTCCAGCCGCGAGAGATCCACGGGCGTGAAGGGACCCGAGGCGGTCTGGAGGGTGAAAGTTCTGACCTTGGTGTGGCGCAGCTCGAGCAACCTGTCGGCCAGGCCCAACTGGTCCATGATCTCCATGACCGAAGGGTGCAGCGTGTCCCCGCGGAACTCGCGGTCGAAATCCGGGTGGGCCTCGAGGAGCGTCACGGCCACGCCGCGGCGCGCCAGCAGCAGGGCGAGCACCGCGCCGCCGGGACCCCCGCCCACGATGCAGCAGGTCGTCTTCGTTACCCCGATCTGACCACCGCTCGTCACGCCGAGCCTCTCCTCGCGAGCCCTACCCGCTCCCACGTTAGCACAAAACCCGCAACCTCAGCCAAGGGCACCAAGTCAGGAGAGTTGCCGGGCTGAGCACCGGGGCGAGGATAGCCTCTGGGTCGCTATCGGCGCGTATCGCGAAACGCGATAACGGAAGCTACGGTCTCAGGTAGTATCCCCTTATGGACAGACGAGACCTCTTGACCCTGGAGAGCGCCGTAACCGCTATAGAGGAGGCCGCGGCCGCCGTCGCCCGGGAGGTTGAGCGCGACCGGCTGCGCGAGACCTCCCTGACCCGCCTCTCCACGGTCGAGGCCGAGCTCAACAGGAGCCGGCTCGCCCTGGAGAAGATCATCAGGGAGGAGACGGCGTAATAAAGGTTTCAGACATCAGGCTTCAGGAGGGCCCGCAGGGCGAAGTTGCCGCGCGGCAACGTCGCCCCGAGCCCTACCTGACGGCTGACACCTGACGCCTAATTGGCGCATTCGCCGGTGCTCACCGCTACCTGGCGTTCGGCGGCGAGTTGGAGGTGGCGCCTGACTATCTTGGGGGGGATGCCGTACCCGGCGTTGTTCGAGTCGGTGCGGCTGGCGAAGATGGTCGAGACTACCTCGCCGTCGGCGTTGACGGCGGGGCCGCCTGAGTTACCTGGCCGGACGAAGACGCGGAAGCTGGTAACGACGCGCTCCACCGGGCCCCGGTTGTAGGCGTCGCCGGAGATCACGGGCCGCGTTGCCCCCGTGCGGGCCGGCTGCACGTCCAGCGGGCCGTTCTGGGGGAACCCGATAACGGCCGCAGGCTCGCCGATCCGGGGCGCCGCGAGGCGCAGCGGGGTCATGCCGAGGCCGTTTACGCGCAGGACGGCTATGTCGTTCTTCTCGTCGAAGACTACGACTTCTGCCGGCAGCAGCCGTCCCACCCCCCCGACCTGCACCCGCGTAGCCGTCTCCCCCGCGACCACGTGGGCGTTGGTGACTACGAGGTTTCGGCGGGCGACCCAGCCCGAGCCCTCGACACCGTAGCCGCAGGCCACGCCGGTAACGCGCAACGTCCGCGCGCTCGCCGCCCTTACCTCCGGGTCCCTGACTATGCTGCCTTCAGGGGCTGCCACGTCGGGCTCGGGACCCCGGATCTCGGGCAGCGGGTCCAGCTCGGCGACGGCCCGCGTGAGGAGCTTGGAGGGTATCCGCTCGTCGAGGGCCTGCAGGATCCTTGACTCCTCTACGGCCGGGTGAAGGCCCGCGAGGGGCGGTGACTGGAGGGCGAAGGCGCCCACGGCCCACACCAGCACGAGGGAGAGCGCGAGCCCGAGCACGGCGCCCCCGAGGCCGTCGAGCGCCTCCGAGGCCGGGTTCGAGAGCCGGTCTCTGAGCGAACCTCCTATGGCGCGGGCAATGATCTCCCCGAGCACCGCGAAGGCCACGATGCTAGCGAGCATTATGCCGACGCCGTAGAGTGCGTTCCCGTAATCGGGCATCAGGGAGGGGGAGATCCTCGATCCCACCGAAGCCCCGACGACCACGCCGGCCAGCGAGAAGGCGCCGGCGAGAAAGCCCGTACGCGCCCCGCGTAGCACGGCGAGGGAGACGAGCAGGGCTATAAAGAGGTCGAGGGCGCTCATCCGCAAGATTCTACAATCGCGGCGCCCATTTTATCTATCCAGAGGGTCACACCCCTCGTCCCGCCGGTATAATCCCTGGGCTATGAAGGCTTCACAATTCATGCCGGAAGTACAGAGGGTGCTCGACGAGCGGGGCGAGCCCGCCTACCGGCTCGGGCAGGCCTACGCAGCCCTTACCGGTTCGCTGGTGCGCGACTGGGAGGAGGCGACGAGCCTGCCTAAGGGCCTGCGGGCGGCGCTCAACGAGGGCGCCCCCGCGGCGGTCCTCGACCTGCGGCGTACCTGGCGGGCGACGGACGGGACCAGAAAGTACCTCTTCTACACCCACGACGGGCACGCCATAGAGACAGTCATGATCCCGGAGAGCGGACGCCACACCGTCTGCATCTCGACCCAGGTCGGGTGCCCGATGGGTTGCAAGTTCTGCGCCACGGGGTTGCTAGGCATCAAGCGCAACCTGAAGGCGCGCGAGATCGCCGAGCAGGTCTTCGTCGCCGCCCGCGACATAGCCCCGGAGAGGGTCTCGAACGTCGTAGTGATGGGGATGGGCGAGCCCATGCTCAACTACAACGCGACGCTGCACGCCCTCAAGGTCCTGAACGACCCTGACGGGTTCGGGCTGGCAGCAAGGCACATCGCGGTCTCGACGAGCGGGCTCGTCGACAAGATCCGGCGCTTCGCCGACGAGCCCGAGCAGTTCCACCTGGCGATCTCGCTGCACACCCCGTTCGAGGACGAGCGGCGCGAGATCATGCCCGTCGCCGCCCGCCACTCGATCCTTGAGCTGATGGACGCAGCCCGCTACTTTGTCGAGAGGACGCGCCGCAAGCTCTTCTTCGAGTACACCCTGCTCGCCGGGGTGAACGACCAGCCGCGCCACGTCGAGGCCCTCGCCGACCTCCTCGACCACCCGCTCTACCACCTGAACCTGCTGCGCTTTAACTGGACGGACACCGGCTTCTCCGCCACCTCCAAGCGCGACGCGAAGGCGTTTTTGAACCACGCCAGGGAGCTCGGCCTCTCGGCTACGCTCCGCCCGAGCCGGGGCCAGGACATAGACGCCGCCTGCGGCCAGCTCGCCGCCAAGGACCTGCGCG
>JADDPV010000227.1 GCA_016781705.1 Rubrobacter sp. | reverse complement strand
GATGGCAGCTTGCCGAATCCGTCATCAGCGCATATGCCTCGTACCAAACTCAATCACCCCTGCTCCTCCTCTCCTCGCTCGGCGCGATGGTTTCTTGCGCTTTCTCTCGAGAACGGCCCATTCCGTAGCCTTCGTCGCCGTGAGGCATCCGCACACCTCCTTTCCCCTTATTTGGGTATTGTGATTTACGTTTCTACTACACCCCCTATCTGGTGATAACGAAAGGTCTGCTACGAGAGGGTGACCAAAGGCTCATGCCGAGTAGAGGGTCGCCGGTAAGTCGCACCCGTCCGTAAAAGCCCAGGTCTCGTGAAAAACATTGGGAGAGTACGGACAGCCGAAAGTCCGCAAGCTATCGGCTAAATCGGCAGGTACTCGGGGCTCTCGGGCAGGTCCTCGCCGGGCAGCGCGTCGCGGCGCTTGAGAAACCACCGGCCGAGGGGGTTGACTTTTCCGGCCTCTTCGGCGGCCTGCATGAGACCCGCGCGCAGCTCGGCCAAGAGAACCGGGCGCTCGCCGTAGGGGACCATCTCCAGCTCGGCGGCGACGGCCGCGTCCACGAAGGCGCCCCACTCGTTTGTGGCTTCGCCCTGAGGGTCGGGCGGCGCAGCGAAGGCTGCTTTTATCTCGTCGGGGAGCGTCACGGACTCGACGAGCCTAGCGCGGTCTTCCCCCCACTCGCCAGACCCCAAATCCAGGTAGCGGCGGGCGGCAAAGAGAAGGAGCCTGCTGGGGACGGTGCGCTTGTTCCAGGAGGCCGCGACCGCCTCCCAGTCAACGAACGACGCGCCGTAGAGTTCGACGAGATCCACGGGCAGTTTATATCATCCTCGCGCGAGCGGACGCCGCACCCGCGAGAACGGGAGGAGGGGCGCCCCCGCAGAGGCAACCCCTCCTCCTGAGTCGAACGGCTCCATTGGTGAAGCCCGAGAGGCTCTCATTAGCTGATCCTGCTCTCGCAGCCGCCCTGGCAGCCATCGGACCGGGTCCTCGAAACCAGGCGCTCGCCGACGATCTCGGTGCCGGATCCGCATGAGACGCAGTCCCTATCCCCGTTGGCCCTGGGCCTGCGCTGTCCTGGCCGTCGCCCCGGAGATGCGGTCCACGCCTTCGTCACCGATGATGGTGTCGTTTCCAGGGCCGCTGACCAACACGTCGCCGCCGGAACCCCCGAGCAGAGCGCCGGCGTGACCATAGATCGTGTCGTCGTCCCCGCCCGCGTGGAGCCCGTCCCGCGCATTCGTATCATGCATCTTATCGTCGCCCTCGTTACCGTAGCGCGTTACCGTCACGGCTATCCTCGCCGCCAGAGCGAGCCTGGCCGTCCCCACCACCAATACGGCTATCCCCCTCCACACGATCCCCATCCTTCTTTCTCGTTTCGATCGACACCGATACGTCGAGTCATTTTGGATTGTGGTGTCAGTAGATAAAGCTGCGAGGATGACGTTTGGTGCGGAGTTCTCGGGAACGGCCGGGTGGATCAGTAGTCCGGGTTGGAGGGGTCTTGCCGGCGGGTGTTGTAGGAAACCGGGTCGGCGTCATCGGGGTAGTAGGAGTAGGGGTCGCGGGCGTAGCCGCGGTCGAGGGGGGCGAACTCACTGTGGTCCACTTCGGGGAAGCCGAGGACCGGCTGGCCGTCGGTGGCGCGGGCCATGTAGAGGGACCAGACGTCCATCGGCAGGTTCTCGCCGTTTATGGCAGGCTGGCCGTGTACGTCCGTCATGGGCCTGCGGCCCTCCGGGTAGCCGACCCAGACCGCGGTCGCCAGGCGCGGGGTGTAGCCGACGTACCAGGCGTCCACGAAGTCGTCGGTCGTGCCGGTCTTGCCGACCGAGGGGCGGCCTATCTCCCGGTCGAGGTCGTGGAAGAAGCTGGCGGTGCCGCTCTCGACGACGCCGCGCAGGACCTCGGAGGCGGCGGCGGCCTGGTTGGAGGAGAGGACGCGCTGGCCCTCGAGGCGGTGGTCGTGGACGGTCTCGCGTTCGCCGAAATCTACGCGCTCCACGCGCTCGACCGAGTAGGGTTCGCGGTGGATGCCGCCGGCGGCGAAGGTCGCGTAGGCCGAGGCCATCTGCAGGGGGCTCACACCTTCGTCGAGGCCGCCGATGGCGGTGGAGGGGAAGGGGTCAAGGCGCGAGGTGATACCCATATCTTCCGCGGTGTCGACCACGTTCCCCAGGCCGAGGTCCAGGGTGAGCTGGACGAAGACGGTGTTGTCCGACTCGGCCATCGCCTCCGCCACCGTGATGGGGCCGCGCTCGATGAGGTCGTAGTTGGCCACCTGCACGTCCTCGCCGTCGTAGGGTATGCTCAGCGCGCGCGAGAGATAGGTGGTCTCGGGCGAGACGTACTCACGCAGGGCCGCGGCGAGCACGAACGCCTTGAACGAGCTGCCCGGCTGGCGCCTGGCGTCGACCGCCAGGTTGAACTCGCCCTCCCGACCGGCCAGCGCCCTGATCGCCCCGTTCTGCGGCTCCACGGTCGCGACCGCCCCCGCCGGGTCGTCAGGGAGGTACAGGACCTCCTCAGCGGAGGCGACGGCCTCCCTCTGCAGCTCCGGGTCGAGGGTCGTGAAGACGCGCAGGCCGCCCTGTCTGATGGCGCCTTCGCCGAGCTCGCGCTCGACCTCGCGGTAGACCTGCTCGGTGAAGTTCTCGAAGTCGGGGTCCTCGGGGGGCGGGGGCGGGGCGAACTCCAGCGGCGTGTTGCGGGCCTCCCACATCTCGGCTTCGGAGATCATGCCCTGCTCCTTCATGAGCCGCAACACGGTGTCGCGGCTCTCTTTGGCGCGCGCGGAGCCGGTCAGCTCGCCGTGCTTGCGGTAGCTCGAGGGGGCATCGAGGAAGCTGGCGATGGCGGCGGCCTCGGAGAGGGTGAGGTCGCGGGCGCTCTTTCCGAAGTAGCTACGAGCGGCGGCCTCGGCCCCGTAGGAGCCGTCGCCGAAGTAGATGGTGTTCAGGTAGGCGGTGAGGATCTCACGCTTCGTGTGCTTGCGCTCGTACTCGAAGGAGAGGACGGCCTGCTCGAAGCGGCGCCAGAACGACGTGTTACCCCTCCTCTCCTCGTGGATGTACAGGTTCTTGACGAGCTGCTCGGTTATCGTCGAACCGCCCTGCCGGATGTCGCGCGCCCGGATGTCCTCCAGGGCCGCCCGCCCGATGCTCTCGAAGCTGAAGCCCCGATGCTCGTAGAAGCGCATGTCTTCGACGGCCACGATCGCGCGCGGCAGGTGCGGCCCCAGGCCCTCGTAGGAGACCGTCCAGCGGTTCTCCGCCCCGGCGAACTCGCCGATCTCCTCCCCCTCTGAGTCGTAGAGTGTCGAGTTCTGGGGGAGGCTCGGGAATCCTTCCTGGATCTGGCCCTGATGCTCGTACTTCACGTAGGCGTACATCCCGGAGACCGCCGCGAGCGCCGCGACGGTCAGGATCAGGGCGAGGTTGAACAGGAGCCGCAGCAGGCGCAAGGCCCAACCCAGCGGCCGCCTGGGCCCCTTCGGCGCCCCCTTGCGCGCCTTCCCAAACCTCCCGCCGGAAGCCTTCTTCTTGCCGGTTTCGAAGAGCGTCTCCACGGACTCCGCGCCAGTTTACCGCAGCGGCGCCGTGGACGATACGCTCCCCCACATGATGGCCTATCCGACGAACTCGACCTCTACCCGATGCGGTATGACGCCCGCCTCGTGGCCGCGCTCCAGCAGCGTCCTCACGGCCCTGCGCCCCCGCTCCCCGTAGTCCAGCGTCCACTCGTTCACGTACATGCCGACGAACTCGTCCGCCGTCTCCGGCGGCAGGTCGCGAGCGTACTCCAGGGCGTAGGCCAGCGCCTCCTCGCGGTGGTCGAGGGCGTACTGGATGCTCGCCTTGATCAGGCGGGCAACCTCGCGCATCGTCTCCTCGCCCAGGTCGCGCCGCACGACGTTGCCGCCCAAAGGGAGGGGCAGGCCGGTCTCCCGTTGCCACCAGACACCGAGGTCTTCGATCAGGTGGAAGCCCTCGCCCTCGTGGGTGAGCTGGCCCTCGTGGATCAGGAGCCCCACCTCCGCCCCGCCGCCGGCGACGAAGCCCATGATCTCGTCGAACGGCACCACGACGTGCTCGACCTCTGGCTCGTAGAGCTTCAGGGTCAGGAACGCCGTCGTCCACTCGCCGGGGACCGCTATCTTCTTGCCTTTCACATCCTCGCGACCCATCGGCGTTTTGGAAACCAGCTTCGGCCCGTACCCGTCGCCCATCGAGGAGCCGCTGGAGAGGAGGGCGTACCTGTCGGCGAGGTAGGCGTAGGCGTGGATGGAGACGGCCGAGACCTCCAGCTCCCCCTTCTGGGCGCGGCGGTTGAGGCTCTCGATGTCCTGCAGCTCGTGCGTGAAGCGCAGGTTCCCGGTGTCGAGCTTGTCGTTGGCGAGGGCGTGGAACATGAAGGCATCGTCGGAGTCCGGGCTGTGGGCTACCCGAATGGTGCGTATCTCCTGGGCTTTTTCGGTCATGGCGGCCACCGTTTCTCTTCGCGTGCGTGACGCACGCAAGATACCGCAACGACGAGCCCGCGCCTGTGAAGTGCGCTCCCCGGTGCTACGATGCTCCCATGCCCGAGTTGACCCTGACGGCGCGGCGCGTCGGCGACCTGGAGAGCCGTACCGAGGAGTACGAACTGACCTTCGCGGTCGGAAACACGCCCGCCAGGAGGCTGGGGATAAAGTACCAGGCCGCGCGGGCGTACGAGATCAATGCGGCGCTGGACGAGTGCGTCCGGGTCGCCCGGGAGGTCATCTCCGAGCAAGATCCGGACCTGCCGCAACCCACCGACGAGGCGCTATCGCAGCTCTCGTGGCGAACCGTCCAGTCGGCCAAGTACGAGGGGGGCGCCCCAAAGGGGGCGACAATCGAGCTGTAGTCGCCCCCAGCGCATAAGGGTCTGGCTCACGCTCTACGTCCGCTACGTCCGCCGACCAGCGCCCGGTAGATCGCCAGCAAGATGATCGCGCCTATAGTCGCCGCGACGATGGAGCCCAGGTTGAACTCCTGGACTGAGCCGAAACCGAGTAAGCTCACCACGAAACCGCCCACGAACGCACCGGCTATGCCGATCAGGATGGTTACGATGATGCCGCCGGGGTCCCTGCCCGGCATGATTAGCTTCCCCAACGCCCCGGCAATGAGTCCGAGCACTATCCAACTCAGGATACCCATGCCTCACCTCCTTGTCTCTGCTAGCTTGCGCCGACCTTATTGCCCCACACGCGCAAGCAATAAACGCTTTGAAAAACATTCTAGTT
>JADDPV010000219.1 GCA_016781705.1 Rubrobacter sp. | reverse complement strand
GTACGCTCTCCATGTTTCCCTTCCTTTCTCCTTCGTTACGAGCAACACAGTATCTCTACAGATAATCTATGTCAAGACTATTTTGAGAAAGAATAAAACTGCTATACTGCCGGTATGGCAGATTCGGCGAAGGAGAGCGTCGAGCGGGGAGAGTTCGTGCCACGTCCGCTCGAGGAGCACATGGGTTGGCTGATGTCGAGGGCCGCCCACGCAATCGGGACAGCTTTGACGGAGAGCCTGCTGGCGTCTCTGGGCTTGAACCTGCGGGACTACGCGGTGCTTATCGCGGCGGAGCGGGCGGTTGGCGCGGGGGCGCCACGGACGCAGCTCGCGCTGTCGCAGGCCGCGAGGCTCGACAAATCGACGATGGTGGTGGCCCTGGACTCGCTGGAGGGAAGGGGGCTCGTGGAGCGCAAGCCCGACCCCGGGGACCGGCGGGCGCGGATCGTGGAACCGACGGACGCCGGCAGGGAGCTTCTGGCGCGTGCCGAGGGGATGGTAACGGACGTAGAAGACAGGGTGCTGGCCGACCTCGACGACGAGGAGCGACGGGTCTTGCGGGGCCTGCTCAGACGCCTCGTGACGGGAGGAGTCCCGCCGGACGACGATCCCGCGCCTTGTCCCTGATGATCGGGCGGACCTTTCGAGCCGGGCGAAGAGGCGGCCGAAAGTTTTGCTCGTGGCACGGGCTGGACGGTTCGTCGCGTCGGGCGTAGAGAGTACAATCTTTTGGCTATGGTCAAGGTAAAGGTATGCGGCATAACCAACGTTGGGGATGCTTGGGCGGCGGCGGAGTCCGGCGCCGATGCGTTGGGGCTCGTTTTTGCCCAGAGTCCGAGGCAGATCGGCGTCGAGGAGGCGCGGGAGGTGGCGGAGGCGCTGCCGGAGGGTGTGCTGAAGGTTGGGGTGTTCGTGAACGAGGAGCCGGAGGAGGTGCTCCGGATCGCGGAGGCCGTAGGGCTCGATTATGTGCAGCTTCATGGAGATGAGGGGCCCGAAGCTGTAACCTGGTTGAGGGATCGGGGCGTCAAAGTCATAAAGGCGCTCAGGGTCCGGGACGAGGGCTCGCTCGCGGTGTTGGATCGGTACGAGGCGGATCTGTTTCTGCTGGACGCGTACAGCGAGAAGGCGCGCGGGGGGACCGGTGAAACGTTCGACTGGGGGCTGGCGAAATCGCTGAAGGGTCATGGTAACATCCTCGTTTCCGGGGGGCTTCGGCCGGAGAACGTCGGCGAGGCGATCCGGCTCTTCGAGCCGTACGGGGTGGACGCCTCGAGCTCTCTGGAGAGTGCGCCCGGCAAGAAGGACAGGGAGCGGGTCCGGAGGTTCATCTTTGCAGCAAGAAACTGACAAGACCGGCTACTTCGGCTCCTTCGGTGGCCGCTACGTACCCGAGACCCTTATTCACGCCCTCGAGGAGCTCGAGGAGGCGTACGAAAGGTACAAGGGGGACCCGGAGTTCGTGGAGGAGCTCGAAGGGCTCTCGCGGGACTTCGTCGGGAGGGCGACGCCCTTTATGTTCGCCGAGCGGCTTACCCGCAAGTGGGGCGGGGCGAACGTGTGGTTCAAGCGCGAGGATCTCGCGCACACGGGGGCGCACAAGATCAACAACGCCCTCGGTCAGATTCTGCTGGCCGACCGCATGGGTAAGAGCCGCATCATCGCCGAGACCGGGGCGGGCCAGCACGGGGTCGCGACCGCGACCGTAGCCGCGCTCTACGGCAAGGAATGCGTCGTGTACATGGGCGAGGAGGACACTCGACGCCAGGCCCCCAACGTCCTGAGGATGAAGCTCCTCGGGGCGGAGGTGCGGCCCGTGACGAGCGGCTCGGGGACGTTAAAGGCCGCGCTCAACGAGGCGATCCGGGACTGGGTCACGAACGTCGAGGACACACACTACATCATCGGGACGGTGGCGGGACCGGCGCCGTACCCGCGCATCGTGCGGGACCTGCAAGCCGTGATCGGGCGCGAGACCGAGGCCCAGGCACGGGAGCGTCTCGGCGGCGACCCGGATGCGGTCGTCGCGTGCGTCGGTGGCGGCTCGAACGCCATCGGCATCTTCCACCCGTTCGTCGGGCGCGAGGGGGTCAGGCTGGTTGGCGTCGAGGCGGCGGGTCGTGGCCTGGAGACGGGCGAGCACGGGGCGTCTCTGACCGGCGGGGCGCCGGGGGTGCTGCACGGCTCCTTGAGCTACGTGCTGCAGACGGCGGATGGGCAGATCCGGGAGGCCCACTCCATCTCCGCGGGCCTCGACTACCCCTCCGTCGGCCCCGAGCATGCCTACCTCAAGGACGAGGGCCTCGTCGAGTACGTGAGCGTTACGGACGAGGAGGCTCTGGAGGCTTTCCTCTCCTGCTCTCGCCTGGAGGGCATCATCCCGGCGCTGGAGTCGGCGCACGCCATCTCCTACGCCGAGGGGCTCGCGAAGGAGCTCGGGCCCGGCATGAACATGGTCGTCAACATGTCCGGGCGCGGGGATAAGGACATCGGGGTCGTGGCCGAGCACCTCGGCATCGACGCCAGGGAGGCGGAAGAAGCGTCGGGTGATGAGTAGCGGGAGGACCGAGGGGCAGGCCCGGGCGGTCTCCCCGGCGGAGGGGCTTCGCGCGGCGTTCGCGGAGGGGCGGACCGCGCTCATACCGTACCTGACGGCGGGGTATCCGACGCTGGAGGGGGCGTACGAAGTGGGGGAGGCCTACCTCGAGGCCGGTGCGGACGTCGTCGAGATCGGGGTGCCGTTCTCGGACCCCCTGGCCGACGGACCCACGATTCAGAACACGACGAACCGGGCTTTGGAGAACGGCGCGGATCTCGGCTACTGCTTCGAGTTCGCTAGCCGGTTCTCGGGGCGCGCGCCGGTCGTGCTGCTCGTCTACTACAACAACATCTTCGCGCGCGGGGCTGAGGAGTTCTTGAGCGAGGCGGCGGGGACGGGGGTTTCGGGGCTCGTGATCCCGGACCTCCCCATCGACGAGGCCGTGGCGTTCCGCGAGATGGCCGGGGAGAAGGGCGTTGCGATCTGCCCGCTCGTCGCGCCGACGACGAGGGACGCGCGCCTGGAGAAGGCGGCCGAGGCCGCCTCGGGCTTCGTGTACTGCGTCTCCGTGGCGGGGGTCACGGGGGCGCGGGAGGTGCTGCCGCAAGGGGCGGTAGAGCTTCTCCGGAGGGTACGGCAGAAGTTCTCGGTGCCGGCCGCCCTGGGCTTCGGTATCTCGACGCCGGAGGCCGCGGTCGAGGCGGCGGAGGCCGGGGCGCAGGGCGTGATCGTGGGCAGCAAGCTCATGCAGATCGTCGCCGACGGCGGCCCGGAGGCGGCCGGCGCGTGGCTGCGCGAGCTGCGGGCGGCGTTGGACCGTGGAGCCGGGACGGAGGGGTAGCATCAGAGCCTGGATCAGCAAGCGGCGGGAGTACTCGCGGTCGGGAGGAAAGGGACCCCAGGTGCCCGACACCGAGAGCGGTCTCGCTTCGACCGACGGCGTCTTCACCAAGTGCGAGTCGTGCGGGGAGCCGATCTACGAGAAGGACCTCGCCAGCCGCTTCAACGTCTGCCCGCACTGCGAATTCCACTACCCCCTCTCCGCCCCCGACCGCGTGCGGCTGCTCGCCGACGCGGGCTCGTTCCAGGGGAGAGACGACGGCATGCTCGCCGGCGACCCGATGGGCTTCGAGGGTTACGAGGAGAAGCTCGCCGCGGCGCGCAAGAAGACCGGCCTCGACGACGCCGTCCTCAGCGGCACGGCGAGGATAGGCGGGCACGGGGTGGCGATCGCGGCGATGGACTTCCGGTTTATCGGGGGCTCGATGGGGAGCGTCGTTGGCGAGAGGATCTCGCGCACCATGGAGTTCGCCTACGACGAGGGGCTGCCGCTCGTCGTCGTCTCCTCCTCGGGCGGGGCCAGGATGTTCGAGGGCGTCTACTCCCTCATGCAGATGGCGAAGACGAGCGTGGCCCTCAGCCGCTACATGAGTGGCTCCATGCCCTACGTCTCCATCCTCGCCGACCCGACCTTCGGCGGGGTAACCGCCTCGTTCGCGACGGCCGCCGACGTCGTGATCGCCGAGCCCAAGGCCAGGATCGGCTTCGCGGGGGCGCGGGTCATCGAGAGCACGACCAAGGAGCGCCTGCCGGAGGGTTTCCAGACGGCGGAGTTCCAGAAGGAGCACGGGCTCGTCGACCGGATCGTGCACCGGCTCGCGCTCAAGAACGACCTCGAACGCTTCCTGGGGCTGCTCTCGTGAAGGGCATCTCGGTTGGCGGCGTTTCCGTCGGGAGAGACGCGTGATCCTGGACTTCGAGAAGCCGATCAAGGACTTCGAGGCCCGGATCTCCGAGCTTCACCGCCTCGCGGGCTCGAACGAGGGGTTGCAGGAGGAGATCTCGCGCCTCGAAGCCGCGCTGGAGGCCGCCAAGAAGCGCATCTACACGAACCTGACCCCCTACCAGAGGGTCCAGGTGGCGCGCCACCCCGAGCGGCCCAACTTCCGCGCCTACCGCGACGCCCTCGCCGACGACTTCTACGAGCTCTCCGGCGACCGGCTCGGAGCGGACGACCCGGCGGTGCGCGGCGGGCTCGCGCGCATAGGCGGCCATCCCGTGGTCCTGCTCGGCCACGACAAGGGCGCCGACGTGAAGACGCGCGTGGCGAGCAACTTCGGGATGGCCCACCCCGAGGGCTACCGCAAGGCCGGGCGCCTCTACGCCCTCGCCGAGCGCCTCGGCGTCCCCATCGTCGCCCTCGTGGACACCCCCGGCGCCTTCGCCGGGCGGGGGGCCGAAGAGCGGGGGCAGGCCTGGGCCATCTCCGCCGACCTCATGGAGCTCGCCAGGGTCCCCGTGCCGGTCGTCGCGGTCGTCATAGGGGAGGGCGGCTCCGGGGGCGCCCTCGCGATGTGCCTCGCCGACCACGTGGCGATGCTCGAGAACTCGTACCTCTCCGTCATCGCCCCCGAGGCCTGCGCCTCCATCATCTTCCGCGACGCCAAGCGCGCCGCCGAGGCCGCGGAGGCCATGAAGATCACGGCGGACGACCTCCTGGCTCACGGGATCATCGACGAGATCCTCCCCGAACCCCTGGGCGGGGCCCACAACGAGCCCGGAGCCGCGACGGAAGCCGTCGCCCGGGCCGTCGAGGCCGCCCTCTCGAAGCTCTCCGACTCCGAGCCCGAGGCGATCGTCAAGGCCCGCTACGAGCGCTATCGGAGGATCGGGGCTCATCTCTCCGCCGGGGAGATCGGGGGCGCGCCCGCGGAGCCCTCGCTGGGGGGCGTCGGGGAGTAGGGTTTACG
>JADDPV010000190.1 GCA_016781705.1 Rubrobacter sp. | reverse complement strand
AAGGACCGCCCCGAGAGCGCAGAGTACGACCGCTTCGCCTATCTGGTCAAGCTCTTCGCCGACCACGACTACGACGAGGCAAAGATAAGGGAGTATTGCCCCTTCCTGGTGCAAGACGTGCTCTTCAACTCCCTCCTCGTCCAGGCGGGCCGCGACCTCGCGGAGATCGCGCGCCTGCTCGACGAGGATCCCGCTCCCTTCGAGGAAGGGGCCAAGAAGACCGCCCGCGCGATCAACGAGAAGCTCTGGGACGAAGATCACGGCGTCTATCTCGACCTCGACCTCGTCGCGGGGCGCCGGATCCGAGTCCTCTTCTCGCCCAACCTCACACCTCTCTACGCCGGGGTTCCGGACGAGGATCGCGCCCGGCGCATGGTCGAGGTCCTCGAGACCGCCTCCTTCGGCCTGACGGACGAGGACATCGTGCCCGTGCCGAGCGACGACCGCCTCGGCTTCGGCTTCTCGCCGGTCCAGTACTGGCGCGGGCCGGTCTGGATCAACATCAACTGGTTCCTGATGCACGGTCTGAGACGCTACGGCTACGAGGAGCAGGCGGACCGCCTGCGGCAGACCATCGTCAGGCTGTGCCGGGACGAGGGCTTCTTCGAGTACTTTGATCCCTCGACCGGGATGGGCCACGGCTCGGATTTGTTCTCCTGGACGGCGGCCCTGCTGATAGACGTGCTGGCAGAGAATGGGTAGAGGAGGCCGGGGATGCGTCTGAGGAACAAAGTCGCGGTAGTGACGGGAAGCTCGTCGGGCATTGGGGAGGCGATAGCCCTCGCCTTCGCGGAAGAAGGCGCCGCTGTCGTCGTGAACTACAGGGGACACCCCGACGCGGCGCAAGGCGTGGTAGAGAAGATCGAGGGCGCCGGCGGCAGGGGACTGGCCGTCCAGGCGGACGTCTCGAAGCCGGGGGATGTCGAAGCCCTGATCCGGGCTACCGTCGAGGAGTTCGCGCGCCTCGACGTCATGGTCAACAACGCCGGGATGGAGCGCAAGATGCCGTTCCTGGAGACGCCCTTCGATGTGTGGGAACAGACCATCGCGGTGAACCTGACCGGCCCCTGGCTCGGCTGCCAGGGGGCGGCAAAACAGATGGTCGAAGGGGGCGAAGGCGGGCGCATCATCAACGTCTCTTCGGTGCACGAAGACCTGCCCATGCCCACGAACTCGCCCTACTGCGCCGCGAAGGGTGGGGTCCGGATGCTGGCGCGCACGCTGGCGGTGGAGCTGGCCCCGCACGGGATCACCGTCAATAACATAGCCCCCGGCGCCATTGACACCCCGATGGACGCGCCGCTCAAGGAGCACCCGGAGGAGATGCGCGCGCTGCTCTCGGAGATCCCGCTGGGCAGGATGGGCCGCCCCGAGGAGGTAGCGCAGATGGCCGTCTACCTGGCCTCCGACGCGGCCGCCTACGTAACCGGCAGCACCTTCTTCATAGACGGCGGCATGACCCGGCACGCCGGCACCCTGTAAGACCCGGGGTTCGACTTTCGCCGCAGCGCATCAGGTGCCGCGGCGTATCAGGGACAGAACCTCCGCCCGCCGCGCCGCGTCCTCCTCGAAAGCCCCGCGCGCCGCCGAGGTCACCGCGACGCTGCCGGTCGTCTCCGCGTAGCGCATCGTCATGCACGAGTGGGTAGCCTCGATCACCACCATAGAGCCGGCCGCGCCCAAAGCGTCGTGCAGCGCGTCGGCAACCTGGGCCGTAAGGCGTTCCTGGATCTGGGGCCTCCTCGCGTAACCCTCGACGAGGCGCGCCAGCTCCGAGAAGCCGGCGATCCTGCCTTCCGGCACGTAGCCTACGTGCGCCTTGCCGATGAAGGGGAGGAGGTGGTGTTCACAGACGCTGCAGACCGGCAGGTCTCGGATGAGCACGAGGTCGCGCGCGCCCTCGTCGAAGGCGACTTCGAGGTGGCGGGCCGGGTCTTCGCCAAGCCCCGAGAAGAGCTTCGCGTAGGCTCCGGCGACGCGTTCGGGGGTCTCCTGGAGGCCCTCGCGTTCGGGGTCTTCGCCGATGGCGTGGAGGATCTCGCGTACCGCCCGCGCGACGCGCGGCTCGTCAAACACCTGGATCCCCCACGACGAGCGCGGGGAGCCCGCGAAGGTCCGGCAGCACCGCTACGGCTTCTCCGGCGTCCAGGTTCCCCTCGCGGTCCACGAGCACGGCGTCTATGCCGGCGGCCGCGGCGCCACGAACGTCCGAGACGGGATCGTTGCCGACCATGACCGCCCGTTCGCGCGTCGCGCCCGCCACTCTTAGCGCCTCCTCGAAGATGGCGTCGTCGGGCTTCTCGACACCGACCTTCGCCGAGACGACGAGGCCGTCGAAGGAACGCCTCCAGCCGAGGTCTTCGAGCACGCCCTCGAGCTCGACGTCCCAGTTCGAGACCGCGTAGAGGGGAACACCCGTACGCCCCAGCTCCTCCAGCACCGCTTCGGATTCGGGGTAGGGGTTGAAGGAGATCCTGCGCTTCGATACCTCCAAGAGCACGTCGTCCGGAGCGTCGAGACCTAAAGAGAGGGCCGTACGCCTCGCGTTCTCACGCCGGAAACGGGCGAGCGTCTCCACGGTCGGATACTTTATGTTCTCCCTGATGTGCTCTCTGAGGCTCTCCCAGACCGGGCCGCTCGCCCTCTCGACGGTGAGCGGCCCGTTCGCCGTGTAGGGCGAGAGGTCCCGCACGTAGCCCTCCACGTCGAGGTCCACCCAAAGGAGCGTCCCGTCAACGTCGAGGAAGACCGCGTCGTAGCGCAACTAGCGCCCCCGCTTCCCGGCGAGCCGCCAGAGGACGAAGGCCGCGAGCAGGAGGGCCTGCGCGGGATGGCGCGGCGCGCTCCTGAAGTTCACCGTCCAGCCGACCCCGAAGACGGTCGGGACCAGAAAGCGCGCGTCCCCGGCGTTCCACAGCCTCTCCCGCAGCCGCGCGAGGGTCGGCGCCCGAAGGTCGTAGGGCACGAGGCCGAAAATCTTCCCGTGCGATCTCAACGCTCTCGCCTCCGGCTCGTCGGAAACCCCATAACGGGGCGAGTATAAACCGGGCGAGCGCCATGGGGAGCGCCGCCTCCGGCGATCCTAGAGGATCTCGGCGTCGAAGCCGTGCTCCTCGGAGAGCCTCGCGAGGAAGTCCTCGACGTCCTCGGTGAGCCCTGATTGGATCTGGAAGTACGCCGTCTGGGGGTAGGAGTCCTCCGGGTCGCTCTCCACGTGTTCGTAGCGAACCCCGATCTCGTCCAAAGCATCGCGCACCGCCTCCAGCGCCTCCTCTCCCTTTACGTTCCCCACGCGCAGCATCGTCTCGCCCATCATCCCGGAACGTTACCCGAAATCGTAGCCGAGAAACTCGCCGCTCTTCTGCAACAACTCCCCGTCGGCGTACAGTTCACCGCCCTCCCGGAGGTCGCAGATGAGGTCCCAGTGCACGCTGGAGTCGTTCGTGCCGCCCGTCTCCGCGTAGGAACGGCCCACCGCCAGATGGACCGTCCCCCCAAGCTTCTCGTCGAAGAGGATGTTCTTCGTCGCCCTGGGGATGCCGTAGTTCGTCCCGATCCCGAGCTCCCCCAGGTAACGCGACCCCTCGTCGGCGTCGAGCATCGCGTTCAGGTACTCCTGGCCCTTCTCCGCGCTCGACTCGACCACTTTGCCCCCCTCGAAGCGTAAGCGTACCCCCGAGACCTCGCGCCCGCCCACCGCGACGGGTATACCGAAGAAAACCTCACCCTCCGCCGAGTCCTCGACAGGCCCCGTAAAGACCTCGCCGCACGGCATGTTCTTCTTCCCGTCGCCGTTGAGGAACTTGCGGCCCTTCACGGAGAGTGTGAGGTCCGTGCCGGGGCCGGTCATGCGGATCTCGTCGGCCTTTTCGAGGCGCTCGATGAGGCGGCCCTGCTCCCCGGCCTTCTCGCGCCAGTAGCGGACGGGGTCGTCCTCGTCGAGCGCCATCGCGGCGAAGACGAACTCCTCGTAGCCTTCGAGGCTCATCTCCGACTCCTGGGCGAGGGCGTCGGTCGGGAAGAGGGTGAGCGCCCAGCGGTCCTTTCCGAGGACTATCTCCTGCAGCGCCTTGTCACGCTTGCCCAAGGCCTGCTGCTTCTTCGGGTCCACGGCCGCGAGGGCCTTCGTGTTCTTCGGGGCCATGATGGAGATGAAGGCGTCGGCGCCCTCGTAAAGAGCGCGAAGCACGGGCGGGGTCTTCTCGTAGTGGTGATCTTTCGCGTGTTGGAAGAAGATCTCCTGCACGCCCGGCAGCGCGACCTGCGGTATCGGCACGGCACCCACGCCCAGCAGCCGCCGGTAGACCTCCTTGATCAGGGGCTCGGCGGCGACGCCCCCGGAGACCACTACCTGATCCCCCTCCCCTGCCCCGATCGAATACTCCACCAGCAGGCGCGCCAGCTTCCCCAACCGCTCGTCCCTCATGGTAAAACGCTCCCGAAATCGCTACCAGAACTTTTCGAGAGCTTACCACCCGCTCGGGACAGGCGGGTTAGACTCCAGCGATGGAGAGTCGCCTGAAGAAGATCGCCGCCGCGCTCGAAGCTGCCGGAGCGGCAAGCCACACAGGGGAAGAGGCCGCCGCCCCCGCGACGCGTGCCGCCGTGGCGCTGCTGTTGCGCGAGCGTGAGCGGGGGTTGGAGGTGTTCGTGATCAAACGCGCCGAGAAGGCGGGCGACCCCTGGAGCGGGCACATGGCCCTCCCCGGCGGCCGCGAGGAGCCCGGCGACGAAAGCGCCTACGATACAGCCCGCCGCGAAACACTCGAAGAGGTCAGCATAGACATCGCCGAAGGCAGGCTTTTGGGTCAGCTCGACGATATGGGACCGCGCCGTTCGGGCGGCCAGCTCGTCGTCTCGACCGTCGTCGTCGCGCTTGACGCCAGACCCGGCCTCCTCGATGCGCGCGAGGTGGAAGAAGCGTTCTGGGTCCCGATCGAGGAGCTGGTAGACGCGCCCGTGGAGATCCCGGACTTCCCCGGCGAGTGGCCCGCCTACACCTACAGGGACCGCTACGTCATCTGGGGCCTGACGCACCGTATTTTGGGGCAGCTGTGGACCCTAATCCTCAATTAGCTCCCTCGCTTCGCAAGCTCAGTGCGGTATCTACACGAGCCGCAAGCTCCTCGTATCTTACCGGCTCTGTCAGGGACTGGATCATGCTCAGGGCAGCCGTCTTCTGCTTTCCTAGTTTTTCGTTGAGCAGGCTCGTCGAAAGTACGTAAAATAGCCATTGTCTCGCGTCGAGCACGTTAGCTGGTAGCACCCCAGGCAACCGTGGACGAAGGGTGAGTTGAACGAAAAGCGGATT
>JADDPV010000244.1 GCA_016781705.1 Rubrobacter sp. | reverse complement strand
GAACGGGCAGCCCCGGAGGAGCCGGCCGCGCGCGGGGAACGACGCTCCGAAGGCACGAGGGAGATGCCAGCCGTCGCACCGACGGACCCCCCCTCTCCCTCGCGCCGCCCTCCCGCCGGCGCCGCGCCTACCTCCTCCCGGAGCGACGGAGCGCAGAGGGCCGCGCGCCGCAAGCGGCGGCGTAGCGGCACCTTCGGGAAGACGCTAGGGCGGCTCGTGCGGGGGCTCGCGGTGATACTCGTGATCCTCGCCGCCCTCACGCCGGCGTACCTGTGGGGCTCGAGCCGGTACTTCTTCGCCTTCGAGGGGGGTGAGGTGGTAGCCTACCGGGGCCTGCCTTACGCGCCCTTGGGCGTCGAGCTCAACCGGGAGTGGCAGAGACCCGGCCTCAGGGAGTCCGAGATCAAGGAGCCCTACGAGGAGCCGGTGGAGAACCACAAGCTCTACACCAGGGGCCAGGCCGAGAAGGTCCTCGAGAACTTGGGCAGGTAGGATGACCCAGCGCGCCACGACACCCATGATCCTCGCCCTACTCGTGACAACTTTAGGGTTCGCTACCCTCATCTTCGTGCAGGAGGCGGCGAGCCCGCCCCTCATCTACGGCGCCTATTACGCCGGGACCCTGTTCGTGCTCTACCTTGGCGTGAGGCTTCTGTTGCCGCACTCCGACGTTCTGCTGTTGCCGCTGGTCACGTTGCTCACCGGGCTAGGCCTCGTCATGATCTTCCGCCTCACCTACAACATAGAGGGCGTCGAGAGCCTCGCCCTGGATCAGGCTATCTGGATCCTGATCGGGAGCGGCACCATGTTCCTGATGGTGCTCTTCTTCCGCAACTACCACCGCCTCTTCGACTACAAGTACCTTTTCGCCTTCGCCGGGGTCTTCCTCATAGCCTCGACGTTCACGCCTCTGGGCTACGAGGTCAACGGGGCGCGCCTGTGGGTGGACCTGGGCCCGGTCAGCTTCCAACCCTCGGAGTTCGCCCGTATCGCCCTCATAGTTTTTTTCGCCGGGTACCTGGCCGAGAAGCGCGACCTCCTGGCGGCGACGAGCCGCAGCTTCCTCGGCATCCAGATACCGGCCATAAAGTACTTCGGGCCCGTCGCCCTCGTGTGGGCAGCCTCTTTGGGGCTCCTGGTCTTCGAGAAGGACCTCGGGTCGAGCCTCCTTTTCTTCGCCGTCCCCCTGCTTATGCTCTACGCCGCTACCGGCCGCATCGCCTACGTCTTGCTCGGTGGCATCCTCTTCTCCCTCGGCTCCCTCGTAACTTTCCTCCTTTTCGACCACGTGCAGGTGCGGGTGCAGGCGTGGCTCGACCCTTGGCAAGACCCCGACGGTACGGGCTTCCAGATCCTGCAGAGCATCTTCAACATCGCGGACGGCGGCCTGCTGGGGACGGGGCTCGGGGCCGGCTTCGCCCAGACCATCCCCGAGGTCGAGACCGACTTCGTCTTCTCGGCCATAGCTAGCGAGCTCGGCCTGCTCGGGGCGACGGCGGTCCTTCTGGCCTTCCTGATCTTCGTCTACAGGGGAACCAAGATAGCGCTGCTCGCCGAGGACGACGCCTCGAAGCTATTGGTCTACGGGCTCACCGCCATGTTCGCGCTGCAGACGCTCGTCATCGTCGGCGGGGTCACCAAGGCGATACCGCTCACAGGCATCACGCTCCCCTTCGTCTCCTACGGTGGCTCTTCGGTGGTCGGCAACTTTATTCTCACCGGCCTCCTCCTGCTCGTCTCCGAGAAGGCCGGGCGGCGCGAGGCCGAGGGACGCGCCTACCAGGAGTCCGACTGGAGAGCATCGTGAACGCCCACCTCAGGCGCACCTTCTACCTGTTCGTGGCCGGGTTCGTCGGGCTCGTGGTGATGCTCGCCTACTGGCAGGTCTACCAGAGGGAGGCGCTGGCGAACAACCCCCAGAACGGGTTCCAGACCCAGCGCAGCATATCCTCGCCGCGGGGTTTGATCCTCGCCCGCGACGGCGAGACCGTGCTGGCCCAGAGCGAGAAGCGCCGGGGCATCTCCGGTCCGATCTACGAACGCTCCTATCCGGGAGGGGCGGCGTTTACGGGCGTTGTCGGCTACTGGAGCACCAAGTACGGGGCGACAGGCATCGAGATCGGGCGCAACTCCGACCTCTCCAGCGTCGCCGGGGACCCCGAGACCGTGGACGACCTCATAAACCGGGCGACCGGCGGCCCGCAACCGGGCAACAACGTGATCCTCACCCTCGACCCCGAGCTCCAACAGCTGGCCTACGAGGCGCTCTCAGAGACAGTCACCGCCCGCGGCTCGGCGATGGCGATAGACCCCAAGACCGGCGAGATCCTGGCGCTCGCCACCTACCCGTCCTTCGACGCCAACAACATAGACGAGAACCTCCCCGAGCTCTCCCAGCGCTCTGATGCGCCCCTCATCAACCGCGCCACCCAGAGCCTCTACCCGCCGGGCTCGACCTTCAAGGTCATAACCTCGGCCGCCGCGCTCAAGGCCGGGGTGCAGCCCTCGGACACGTTCTTCGACCCCGGTTACCTCGACACGCCGGGCTACAGGGTCACCAACTACCAGAACAGGGACTTCGGTACCGTGACCTTCGCCGCGGCCCTCGCGTTCTCCATCAACGTGATCTTCGCCAAGATCGCCATAAACGAGGTCGGGGCCCAGCTCCTGTACGAGACGGCCACGGACTTCGGCTTCGGCGACCCCTACGACGACTTTCCTCTGCTGGTGGCCGGCAGCGACCTCGGGTACCCGGTCGAGGAGTGGGTCGAGGGAAACACCGCCCAGATCTCCTTCGGCCAGGACCGGGTCTTCTCCAACGTCTTCGAGATGGGCCTCGTCGCCGCCACCATCGCCAACGACGGCACGATGATGGAGCCCCGCATCGTCAAGTCGGTGCGCTCGCCCGACGGCATAATCCTCGACCAGCCGGCCCCGAGCGTCCGCCGGAGGGTGCTCGACCCCGCGACGGCGAATACCCTCAACGCGATGATGCAGAACGTCATCGTCACGGGCCAGCTCACCGAGGCCGAGATCCCCGGCGTCAAGGTAGCCGGCAAGACCGGGACCGCCGAGGCCCCACCAAGAGAGCCCCACTCGTGGTTTATCTCCTTCGCCCCTGCCGACGACCCGAAGATAGCCGTAGCGGTCATGGTCGAGAACGGCGGCGAGATCGGACCCCAGGGAGATGCGGCAACCCCGGCCATCCCCATCGCCCAGGACCTCATGGAGACGTACCTGAAGAACGAGGGCGGGTAAGGATATAATGCTAAGTTAGTGCAGCAGCTCGTAGACAACCGCTACCGCATAGTCAAGCCGCTCGGCAGCGGCGGTATGGCCGACGTCTTTCTCGCCCACGACGACGTCCTCGACCGCGACGTCGCCCTTAAGGTGATGAGCGCGCGCTACGCGAGCGACGAGGAGTTCGTCGAGCGCTTCAAGCGCGAGGCCCAGAGTGCGGCGGCGCTCTCCCACCCTAACATCGTCTCCATCTTCGACCGCGGCGAGACCGAGGACGGGACCTACTACATAGCGATGGAGTACCTGCCGGGCGGCACGCTCAAGGACCGCATCCTCAAGCGCGGCGCCCTGCCGCCCCGCACGGCGGCGGCGGTAGCCCTCCAGATTGCTGAGGCCCTCTGCGCCGCGCACGAGCGCGACGTCGTCCACAGGGACATAAAGCCCCACAACATCCTCATCACAGGGACCGGGGACGTGAAGGTCACGGACTTCGGGATAGCGAGGGCTGCCTCGTCTTCGACGATGACGCGTACCGGCCACATCTTGGGCACGGCTCACTACATCTCGCCCGAGCAGGCGATGGGCGAGCCCGTGGGGCCGGCTAGCGACCTCTACTCTTTGGGCGTCGTCCTCTACGAGATGCTCACCGGCGAGCTGCCTTTTGATGCGGACACGCCTTTGGGGATCGCTATGAAGCACGTCAACGGGCATTTGCGCCCGCCGCAGGAGGTGAACCCCGCGGTCCCGGACGGCATAAACGCCGTAACGGTCAGGCTGCTCGCCAAGCACCCCGAAGACCGCTACGCGAGCGACGCCGAGCTTATAGAGGACCTCGAGCGCGTCGTCGCGGGCCTCGAGCCCGCGAGCGCCACGACGGAGAAGATGACCCGGGTCATGCCGGCCGCCACCCTGGCCGCGACCACGCGGCTTGCCCCGGCTCCCCCTGTGCAAGGGGTGCGCAGGGACAAGAAGCGCCGCAGGGCCGTGCCCCTGATGCTCGCCCTTGTGGCCCTCCTGGCCTTAATCCCTCTCGCCTATGCAGGCTACCGAATACTCGGTGACGAGCCCCGGGTGGACGCGTCCCCGGAGAAGAAAATACCGAAGATCGCCGTCCCCAACCTGGTCGGCATGACCCTGGAGGAGGCCGAAGACCAGTACGGGGAGGACTTCGACCTCGAGGTCGCCGACATGGTCAGCGGCGAGCGACCCGTTGACACCATCCTGAGACAGGACCCGAGCGGCGGCGAGGCCGAGAGGGGCTCGACCATCGCGGTCACGGTAGTCGGGACGCAGGTGGCCGGCGTGCCGAACGTCGTGGGCGCGGCCCGCGCCGCGGCGGAGCAGGAGCTTACGGGGGCGGGCTTCGAGGTCAGGACACAGGAGCGGGCGAGCTCGTTCGGGGAAGAGGGGCTGGTCATGAGCCAGAGCCCGGGGGGTGGTGAGCGGGTCGAGGTCGGGTCCGAGGTGACGATCACCGTCGGCACCGGGCCCTCCACGGTGACGGTGCCAGACGTCACGGGCAACACCCCGGCGCAGGCGGCGGCGATACTGCGGGAGGCCGACCTGCGGCTAGGCTTCCAGAGCGAGGAGTACAGCGCCGGGGTGGCCGAGGGCAGCATCATCTACCAGAACCCGACCGGCGGGGAGAGCGCCGAGCCGGGGAGCGCGGTGGACGTCGCGGTCAGCCTGGGACCGGAGCAGGTCGAGGTCCCCGAGGTCTACGGCGTGACCCTCGCGGAGGCGCAGCAGCTCGTGGACGACGCGGGACTGAACTCCACCACCCTTGAGGTCGAGGGTGATGAGGCCGCCGGCACAGCCCTCTCGACGGACCCGCTGGCGGGGACGTTGCTCGACCCCGGGACCACGGTAACCATCTTCTACAGCGCGGGCCCGCCCGAGGTCACGGCCACCCCCGAGCCG
>JADDPV010000125.1 GCA_016781705.1 Rubrobacter sp. | reverse complement strand
GACGCGGGACCGGCGGCGGAGGCCGCGACGACGTGGAACTTAACGAAGAGGATTTCGACGATATTCCTTTCTAGCGAAGCATTGCGCTGCAACAATCGGTAAAGTTCGCAAAGATTGCGTTGGGTTAAAGTCCCTTTTCGAGTTTTGCTGTCACTCTGGAATGGGGGAGGGGCAACAGAGCTCCGGCCAGGAGTTGAGGGAGGTGTACCAGCGTGGCCGTTCTTACGATAAGGAGCGCAACCGGATCGAGAGCGGAAGGCAGATCGCGCTGCCGATCTGAAGCCTTGGCGTAGAGAGAACCCGCAGAAGATGGCCGTTCAGCTTGCCCGACGCCGGGCAAGTTGAATGCCGAGGGCGGCTTCACGGTCGAGGAGTTCGAGTCCCTGTGCGAGAGGTACGGCAACCGTTGACTGCGGCGCGGGCGTGAGCAGACTACCGTCATGCTTGACAACCTTGTTCCCCTGTTCCTCCGTGCAGCAACCTGGTGGAGAACATCCAACCCTTGCGCGGCGACTGCAACTCGTGGAAGAACGTCAAAGAGACGGGCTGCCGCGCTGATAAGCTCCGATCGGGGACGATTCTTTGGAGGATTCCCAACGTCCCCTCCAGCCACGAAACGATCTCCCCAAACCGCCCGAACGCCAGATAAGCGACTACTTGGAGAAAACGCAATATTTGCCGCTTTCGGCTCGCCCGGACACAGGATGTCGTGCGAAAGTTTCACTTTCTGGCGTCAACGACGAAAAAATCCCGGGTTTTTCGTTCCAAAGCCTTTACAAAGTGTGACGAGCGGGTTATATTCTCCAAGTCGGTTGGTACGAACCAGATCGGCACAATTAAAGAGTCCGGGGCGTACTCCTCCTTTCCCTTTCCCCACCTATCACCCCTAAGGCGCCTCGGACTCTTCTCTTTGATCTATTAGCCCGCGCCGCCCCAAGGCGGCGCTCTTGGCTTTCAGCGATCAGGTAGGATCTTGAACGGCGCGGCAGACTCTTGGCACCGCGCGCTGTTATGGAAAGAAATTGCGGCTTCTGGCGAACGCCAGAAGCCGCAAGCTAACAGCTAACTGCTCTCTCTAAGAGGCGGCTTCTCCGCCAACCTGGGTGAGATAGTAGAGGGTGTGCATGAGTTGGGCGGTGGGATCTATGCGGTGGACATCCACGCTGTAGGGGACGTGCAGGAGGACATCAGTGTAGTTGAGGATGACGCGGATGCCGGCGTCCACCATAAGCTCGGCGACGCTCTGGGCGGAGGCAGGAGGGGTGGCGACGATGCCGATGATCTCGTCCGCCTCGGCGACGCTCTTCTTGAGTTCGTCTAGGTGCTTGACGACGATGTTGCCGACGGTGCGCCCGATCTTCTCCGGGTCGTTGTCGAAGACGTCGTGGATCACGAACCCGCGCTTGGGCAGGATCGTGCTCGACGCGATGGCGCTCCCGAGGTTGCCCGCGCCCACGAGCGCGATGTTGTAGGTTTGTTTGAGGCCCAGAATGCTCCTCACGGCCTCCACCAGGTCGTAAGCCTGGTAGCCGACCCCCCGAGTCCCCGAGAACCCGATCGCGTTCAGGTCGCGCCTCACCTGCACCGGGTTTATCCCCGTGAAGTCCCCGAGCTCCTTGCTCGAGACCGCGTCCCTCCCCTCCTCGATCAGCTGCTGCGTTACCCTTAAGTACTTGGTCAGCCTGTTTGTCAAACCCGGTTGTAGCGTGGCTCGCACCTTGCCTCCAACTCCTTCTGTCTGCCCTGCGCTTTACCTTATACGGACGCCCTCGCGAACGAGTACGCTGCATTGTAACAAAAACGCTCCCTCTTGCAATAATGATGCTCTTAACAGGCAGAAAAGCGTATAGCAAGCCAGATTACAGCGTCCTCCCGACATCGAGCGACGGATGCTCGCCGGCGGGTTCTTCCGCCGAAGGACGCCATGGTGTACAGTAGCGGCGTGAACGAGGCTCACATATGGTTCATTCCCCTTTCCTTCGCGGGACGTCTCTCTCGACCGTCCCTGCCCCGACCGGCCCGTCTTTAGGGTCGCGCTCGGGGCGTCCGCGTTTATCCGGCGTGCTCTTCCGGCCCGGCCAGGTTCTCTATCGCGGAAAGGTCCATCCACAGCATCGAAGATCGAGGGGACCACGTTGGCTTTCACCACAAGAGAAGACTTAGACCTGGAGGGGAAACTCGAAATAGGCGCACGCCGGAGTGGCCCACGTGCCGTGTCCGAGACCCACGCCGCGGAGGCGGAGGCAAGGGCTGGCGCGGATGGCACGCGCGTCCGGGAGATGAGGGACTCCGACCTCGAGCGGGTCCTGGAGCTTCGGTCGGTGGTGCGCTGGTCGGCGGACCCGTGGGCGTTCGACCTCTTGCGCGGGATGCGGGGCGTCCGCTGGGCCGTGGCAGAGTCTCCGCGCGGCTCGCTGTCCGGGATGGTGGGCGCGGTGCCGCTCGGGGAGATAGGGATACTCTGCCAGCTCGCCGTCCACGACGGGTACCGCAACATGGGGCTGGGCCGAAGGCTCTCCTCGTGGGCCATCTCGTACCTGAGGAGCCGGGGTGCTGCGACCGTCCGGCTCTACTCGACGCGTGGGGCGGAGGGGCTGTACCGCTCCCTGGGATTCGAGGCCGCCACGCCGCGCACCGTGTACCGACTCGAAGAGGCGCGGCGCGGGGTCAGGGCCCCCAGACGGACGGACGGGCATCGTGTCTCGACGCTCGTTTTCGGGGATTTGCCCGAGCTGTACGGGGTGGATCGCTGGTCGTATGGGGCGGACAGGTCGGCCTTGATCCTGGCGACTCTGCGGCTCCATCCTGGCTGGGGCCTCGTCGCCCGGGACTCCTCGGGGCGCATAAAGGGCTACCTGGTGCGCAGCTCCCTGAGCCTCACGACCCGCATCGGCCCCTTCGTGGCCGCCGATGATGAGGTGGCCCGCCTCCTGCTCGCAAGTGCCCTCGATGCGAGCAAAGAGGGCTCACCGGTCGAGGTGACGGTCCCCGGCCCTGCCGCCGGGCTCGCCGTGTGCCCCGCGCACGCTCTGCTACGGGAGTTCGGCTTCGTGGGCCGCGAGGACCGGCTCCGTATGGAGCTCGGCGAGGCGTCGCCCCCACGACTTTCGGGTCTCTACCACTACGGCACCACGCCGTATCTGGCGACTTAGAGCTTGCGCCAATAGGTCATGGGCGATGGTGGGGTCGGCCATCCCAACGGTAACGGGTCCAGGCTTCTCGGATGAGCCTGCGCACCACGATGACCACCTCGGAGAAGGCGACCCAGAAGTCGATGACCCGCCCCCGCCTCTCGGTGCACCACACCAGCTTCTTGTGGGCGTTGTGCCACGAGTTGGTGCGTTCCACCACCCAACGTTTTCCGGTCTGCAGCGGGGCCGGTTTGCCCTTCTCGGAGATCTCGGGGGTGAAGCCGCGGGACCGCAGTTTCTCACGCGTAGTCTCCGAGTCGTAGCCGCGATCGAGGTGCACGCTCATCCGCTCGGGCAGCGGTCCAAGCACCTGCAGGGTGTCCAGAGTCTCGCCTAGAAGCGGTGAGTCGTGGCGGTTGGCCGAAGCGGCGACAGTCCCGAGGGGGATCCCCTCGGCGTCCACGACCGTAGAACGTTTGATGCCCTGCTTTCCCCGGTCTACCGGACTTCTACCGGCTTTCTCGCCACCGCAGGGGGCTTTGGTGACGCATCCATCTACTGCTACATCGGACAACCCCAACCCGATGGTCCGGTCATACGCTTTGAGTGCCATCTGGCGCAATTCATCCATCAGCCCGCCTTCGATCTCCACTCATCGCGCCTTCGGCGCAAGGTAGTAGCCGAGCACGATTCGTCGGCGATCCTCCAGTAGGCGCAGCCGAAGACCAAAACCTCAACGAGCTTCTCGAATACCGTCCGATCCGGTATGCGGGGTCGATGGCAGCCCAGGGGATGCTCGACCTCTCTTTCGGGCAGCAGGGTGGAGAACTGCTCCCAGATGGGTTCGATGATGCATGGTTGGAGTGCGGGCACGAGGATACGCTCCTTCATCGGGAAACCTCAGCACCTCCCAAGATGATCGAGCATCCTTGCTTGTCTTACACGTAGAGGTACTCCCTGCACGCGCAACCTCTTAACGCCGCCATGAGTGTGCTGCACACGATGCAGTTATGACCTTCTGAGGACGACTGCCGCCAACTCCAGCCGAATCCACAGCCTTCTACGCAACCATTACCTCAGCAACTCTGGGTAGAGGTTGTCGAGGAAGAGGCGCTTGACGAGGGCGCGGCGGCCTCGTACTCCAACCTTGTCGAACGCGTTCGAAAGATGTTCTTGGACAGTGTGCTTGGAGATATAGAGCGCCTGGGAGATCTCCTTGGTGGAGGCACCCTGCGCGACGAGTTCCACGACCGCCCGTTCGCGTTCGCTCAAGCCATATGCGGACGCTCGGAGCCACGCCAGTTCCTGGGGCCTCGACGGTTCGATGATGACCATAGTCTCGCCCCCGCGGCCGTCTCGTGACTCGGTCCGCGCGCCGTGAAAGGTGAGCCACCGACCCGAGCTTGTCTGGACGCGGACGGAGGGCACGCCGCCCAGGTCCCGATCCGTCTCGGGCTTGAGCGCCTTGCGCAGGGCGCCGACCACCATCCACACCGGAGCCGGGAGGCCCCCGCCCTCCTGCCAGCCGGCTCCGAGGTCATCGAGATCCCTCAACCATCGCTCGGCAGCCTCCGTATGTTGGATCACCTCTCCCCGGTCGTCAAGGACCAATACTCCCGGCACGCGTTCTCCTTCGGGATCAGCAGAGGCCTGCTTGCACAGTACCGCCGCCTTCAGTCCGGTGCCCAAGTGGGGGATGATCCGGCGCAGCAGCGCCACCTCGCGAGCGTCGAAATCCGGGCGGCCTCCTTCCCGGATCAGGTTAATCCCACCCCACTGCTCGCGGCCCAAGCTACACACCGAGCAGCTCGTATCCCAGCCCGAGTGGGCTGGTTATCTCCCGGCATCGCAGGGCGCGCTCGAGCTTCCCTCCGGTGACTTCGGAGAGTAGCGCTACCGGAGACCGGCTCTGTACCATCCTGCGCTGCTCGTCCAGGTCTTCTTCGAAATAGACGTGCTCGAGGTAGGTGCGTTGCTCTTTTTCGCCCATCACTCCGTCGTGGCCCACGTGCGTCAGAAGTCCACT
>JADDPV010000002.1 GCA_016781705.1 Rubrobacter sp. | reverse complement strand
ATACAACGCTCTCGCCGGGTGTGAAATCATCCAGAGAAATCTCTTATTACTGGGAGGTGTTGGGCAACGTGAGGTGGACCATCGGCGTGCTCGATGAGGCCAGACGGCGCCTCTCCGATCAGGAACGCGGCGTAGAGCTTGCCGCCCTGGGGCGCCTGGCTACGGAGGTAGAGTACGAGATACTTTACCTCCTCGAAAGGGAGGATGATGCGGGATCGGCCCGCTGCAAAGGAGCTTGCCGGAGCGGTTCGGGAGTTTTCGAAAGCGGGGATTCTTTCTGATCTGCAGGACCCGCGAGCCAGGTTCCACGCTCGGTGGCGATGGTGCACGTCGTACGCTTTGTACTCTTCCGTCGCCTCCTTGAGCCCCGCGAACGGATCGATATACCCTGCAGGGTCCATCGCTCCTCCTTCCGATACCGCCTTGTAGCCGCGGCGTCGAGCCGTAGAGACTTGCCTATTCGCCCGCCAAAGCAACACGCCGCCACGCTCTGCCTCGCGGGCCGGCTCTCGATGCCAATAGGGACACCACCTAAGACTGGGCGGTCACGCGCGAAAGCCATGAATGGACCCTTCTGGCCGCGATCACGGGGAGCGCGTAGCCTGTCGCCGAACCCGTGCTCGAGGTGGTCGAAGGCTTCCCGATCTTGTGGGGCGCCTTGACGATGGCGGCGTGCGTGATCATCAGGCTCTACCGGGGCCCCTCGCTCGTGGAGGTGACGAGTGCGCGGTCGCGGCGCGGAGGTAAAGCCGGAAGGGAATCCACGAGCAGCCGGCAACCAAAGACCGAGATATCGCCGCTTCCCGGCGCGGGCGTTTACCGCGGCGGCTTTGCGGGCACGAGAGGCGCCGGATAAAGGAGGAGCCTCTAGGATGCCGAGAAGGTGGGTCGTAGGTTTGCTAGTGTTCTGCACGCTGCTGAACGGGGCGGGGTTTCTGTGGGACATCTTCGAGCCGGTGCCACTCTACGACGAGGTGGCGCACGTCGTCACGCCGTTCGTACTCGTGGCGATAGTGGCGGAGATCGTCTACCGCACCGGCGGCGACGACGAGTTCTTCGGCACCCCGCGCCGGGCGGTGCTCACGGGCGCCGTGATCGGCCTCGTCGGGGCGACGGCCTGGGAGGGCATCGAGATCCTGCTAGACCTCCTCTTCCCGGAGGCGAGCATAGACCACGCGCCGCCCGACACGGTCTTCGACATCGTCCTGGGCGTGATAGGCGGAGCAGCCGGGGCCTACGCCGCCGACCTTTTCCTCGACCGGCTCTTCAACCGCTCGCGCACGAACCCGCGGCGTCCGCGGGTTCGCTGAGGCGCGTCCTAACCGTCGCCCTCGGTGCGGGGACCACCGGTGCGCTCCTCTTCCTCTACCGCCTCCCTGGAGGCGTCGCGCTCCAGGCGGTTTTCGCCTTGCTCGTTTCTGGTCTCGTCCTCCCGGTCCTCTTCGGGGTCCCGACGGCGTTCGGTCATGGTGCCTCCTCTAACACTCTGCGACTAGTGGTGAGCTCTCATCTATCCCATTTATCCCAATTACCCGCGCCGCCAAACCTGCCCGCCCGTAACGGATGCGTGCGCCGTGACGTGAGGCCCGGTAGGGCGGAAGCGCGGCCCGGACCGTTACACTAAAATATACGCCCACTGGTACCGAGCGAGAGGAGGGTGTAGAGCCATGAGCGTGACCGACGATCTGTTGAGGAACAATGAGGAGTACGCGCGGTCTTTCGAGAAGGGGGACCTGCCGCTGCCTCCGGCGAGGGGTGTGGCGGTGGTCGCGTGCATGGACGCGCGTCTCGACGTGCACAAGATCCTCGGGCTCGAGGAGGGCGACGCGCACGTGATCCGCAACGCGGGCGGAGTCGTGACGGACGATGAGATCCGCTCGATCGTCATCTCCCAGCGCCTGTTGGGCACGCGGGAGATCATCCTGATACACCACACCGACTGCGGGATGTTGACGTTCACCGACGACGAGGTGAAGCGCCAGATCCAGGACGACGTGGGGATAAAGCCCGAGTTCGCCCTGGAAGCGTTCACCGACCTCGACGAGGACGTGCGCCAGTCCATCGCGCGCATAAAGGCCAGCCCGTTTATCCCGCACAAAGATAGCGTCCGCGGGTTCGTCTACGAGGTCGAGACCGGGCGGCTGCGCGAGGTTACCTGAGACCGACGCCGGCGATACGGGCGTTGCCTGGCGCGTTACGTAAGTAGCGTTTTGGGGAACCATCCTGCCCAGGAGAAGCGGCGGGAGGAGAGAGCGTGGAGACCGTGGGCGGGGTCGGGTTGATCGTGGGGCTGGCGGTGCTGGCCCTCGTCGTGTTGGCGGTGGTCTTCTTCGTCTCACGCCGGGGCCGGGCACGCCGCAGCCAGGAGCGGCGGGCGCGGACGCGCGAGGAGTTCGGGGCGGAGTACGAGCGGACCGCGCGCGAGCGCGGCTCCGAGGAGGAGGCGTAAGCCGAGCTCAGGCGGCGGCGCAGCCGGGTCGAGCGCCAGGTGCGCCCGCTCTCCGACGACGGCCGCCGGCGCTACGAGGAGAGGTGGGGGAGGTCGAGCGCCTCTTCGTGGACAACCCCGAACGCTCCGTCGAGATGGCCGACCGGACCGTCTCGGACCTCCTCGACGAGCGCAACCTCGTGGCCGACGCCGCCCAGACCGACGAGGAGACGGAAAGGAACCTGGGCGTCCTCTTCCCGCAGGTCGCCGAAGACTACCGCGAGGCCCGGCGCGTCCGCGCGAGGGTGATCGCGCGCTCCGCAGGAGGCTCCGCGGAAGAAGACGCCGGGGGCGGGGCGGAGGCGACCGAGGAGATTCGGGAGGCGATCCGGCGCTACCGCTCGGTCTACGAGCGGCTCTTGGAGGGATAGGGGGCCGCGCCCGGGGTGGCCGTCGGTTGCCGAGCAGCTGTCGCCACCAGGGACGGCGGCGGGTGTCGGGATCCGAGGAGCCCCGAAGCGCCGGTCCGAGAGCTCACGGGTTCCCCAGAGGTGATTCGAAAACCCTCTCGTTTCGGAGGCCGGCCAGGCGGACCTAGCGGTCGATGCTTTTCCCGGTTCCGCGAACGTTACGCGCGGGGCAGGCGATCATCCGGAAGCCGGATGACCTTGCTGTTGGTACCCCGAGCGTTGCGCGCTGGCGTGGCGGGTCTTGGGGATCTGCAAGGTGAAGGTGGACCCCCGGCCAGGCTCGCTCTCGGCGCAGATGCTACCCCCGTGGGCTTCGACGATCTGGTGTGCGATGGAGAGGCCGAGACCCGCGCCGGCTGTGGATCTCGCCTCGTCGACGCGGTAGAAGCGCTCGAAAATGAACGGCATGTGCTCCTCGGGGATGCCGACGCCCGTGTCCGAAACCTCGAGCTGCGCCCGGCCTTCGCGTTCGCGCACCGAGACCGTAACCCTTCCCCCTTCCGGGGTGTACTTCAAGGCGTTGTCCAGGAGGATGCCCGCCGCCTGCCTGATCAGCGCGTAGTCGAATGTAGCGCGCACCGGATCGGCCGAAGGGACGTACCGCACGGAAACCCTCCCTCGGGCCACGGCGCGGGCCGCGCTTACCGCTTCGGCGGCCACCGAGCCCAGGTCCTGTTCCCTCAGCTCCATGGGGGCGCCCTCGTCGCCGCGGGCCAGCGAGAGCAGACCCTCCACCAAACCCTTCATGCGCTGCGAATCCCTACGGATGGCCTCGACGCCTTCCTTCGCAACCTCCGGGTCTTGCAGGGCCCACTGTTTTAGCATCTTGGCGTACCCGTCGATGGAGGTCAGGGGAGTCCTCAGCTCGTGGCTGGCGTCGGCGACGAAGCGGCGTTGGCGCGCCAGCGCCTCCTCCCGGCGGGCGAAGGCCTCCTCCAGGCGGGCCAGAAGATCGTTTATGGTCGTTGCGAGGCGGCCTATCTCGTCCTTCGGACGGCTCACGGGCAACCGCTTCGACAGGTCTCCCTCGCTGATCCCGCGGGCGGCGCCCACCACCGCTTCCACGGGCGAGAGCGCCGCGCGGGCAAGAAGGTAGGCCCCACCCACCGAGACCAAAAAGGCCGCGAGGATCCCGGCGGCCAGCACGGTGCCGAACGTCCTGACGGCGTCCGCCGCGGACTCGTAGGACTTGCCGACCTCGACCACTCGTGCCGCGCTGAGGGGATCCTTGGGTATGACCTCCCCGGCATAAGGAAGAGGGCTGGGCGCAGGGAGGAGGTTCGGGCGAGCGGGCGGAGCCACCGGCACGGCGTACACGTAGCCCGGGTCGTCCCGGGAGACGTCGGCCTTCCCGCCCTCGGGCTTACCGGTCTCGAGCACCCGGCGCCAGAAGGGAGCGTCGGCCTCTTGCCGGGGCTCGACGTCCACCGTATGGGCCAGGACCCGGCCTTCCCCGTCCCGCACGACGACGAAGACGCCCTCCAGGGTCATTTGCTCCACGTCGCTGGGGCTCAGGGGTTGCCCCGCCTCCACCGTCCGGGCAACGGAGACGGCCCTGCCGCGGACGGTGTCCTCGACCCCCGAGAGCAGGACCCCGCGCACCAGGAAAAAAACGGAGATCCCCAGCGCCAGCAGGATGGCCCCGATAACCAGCGCGTTAAAGAGCGTCAAGCGCCACCTGATCGGCACCCTTACTCCTCCCTGAGGGCGTACCCCACGCCGCGGATGGTCTGGATCAGCCGCGGCTCTTGCGGGACGTTCACCTTCTTTCGAAGGTACCCGATGTACACGTCGACCACGTTGGTCCCGATGCCGTATTCCTGCTCCCAGACCCTCGCGAGGAGCAGGTCGCGCGAGAGGACCCGGCGGGGGTTCTGGGCCATGAAGCTGAGGAGCTCGAACTCCCTGGCGGTCAGATCGATCTTCCGTTCCCCGCGCCTGACCTCGCGGGTGGCGGCGTTGACCTCCAGGTCGCCCACCCGGAACACCTCGTCTTGCCCAACCCGCCGCAAGAGGGCCCTTATCCTCGCCAGCAACTCCTCCACGTTGAACGGCTTGGTCAAATAATCGTCGGCCCCGAGGTCCAGGCTGTGCACCTTGTCCAGGGGCGTGTCGCGGGCCGTCAACATCACGACCGGCACCCTGTTCCCCTCCCGGCGCAGCTTCTTGAGGACCGCGACACCGTCCATCCCCGGCAGCATGATGTCCAGGATGATCGCCGCGGGGTCGAACTCCGTCGCCGCCTCAAGCCCGGAAGGGCCGTCGTGGGAGCAACGGACCTTGAGCTGGCGATGCTCTAGCTCGAGTTGGACGAGCCGCGCTATGGAGCGGTCGTCCTCCACGATCAAGATGCGGGTTCCGGGTTTCATCGCGCCTTCCTCACTCCTTATCGCTATTCTAGCAACGATCCCTAAGCCCCAGGCCCGGGACCGTAGTGAG
>JADDPV010000104.1 GCA_016781705.1 Rubrobacter sp. | reverse complement strand
CCACGTCCTCGGGCTTGAGGGAGGCGTCGCGGACCTCTCTGGGGGGCGGCTCGGGGCGGTTGTCGAGGATGGGCGTGTCCACGATACCGGGCAATACAGCGGTGAAGCGCACGCCGTTTACGTGCTCCTCGAAACCCGCCGCGTGCGCGAACTCGGTCATCCCGGCCTTCGAGGCCTGGTAGGCAGGGCCCGAGGCGTCGGGCCAGCTGCCCGAGACGCTGCTTATGAGGACGACGAGCCCCCGGGAGGCCCGCAGGTAAGGGAGCGCGGCGCGGACCGCGTAGAAGGCGCCCGAGAGGTTTACCGAGATCATGGCGTCCCACTTCTCGGCCGTGAGCTGCTCCAGCCGCCGCTCCGGGAAGTTCATCCCGGCCGCGACGACTAGCACGTCTATCCCGTCCGACTCTCCTATCTCCTCGATGGTCCGCCTGACGGCCTCCCCGTCGGAGATGTCGAGCGCGTGCGCGGTGACGTCGCGCCCTTCGGCGCCCTCCGCTATCGCCTCGCGGCGGCGGGCTGCGGCGTGGACCTTCGCGCCGGCGTCGGCGAAGAGGTTGGCGGTCGAGAGCCCGATCCCGCTGCTCGCCCCGATCACGAGCGCCGTCTTGCCTGAGAGTGGGCCGCTGCCCTGCATCTACTCCCCCGATCCCGCGAGAAAGACCTTTATCTGCGCAGACGGGCCCGCCACGAGGTTCGCGAAAGCCCCCGGTCCCTCCTCCAGGGGCAAGACCGGCGGGAGCTCCCCGATGCCGGCCTTCCCCTCCACGAGCCACTCCAGTGCCTGCTCGTAGTCCTCGGCCGTGTAGGCGTAGGAGCCCTGCAAGTCGAACTGTCCCCGCACCACGCCGTGAAACCCTAAGGTAGTCTCATCGTCGTGCAACCCTATAAGGACGACGCGGCCACCGGGGCGCAGCAGATCCAGGGCCGCCCGCCGCGTCGCCTCGGCACCCACGGCGTCGATGACGAGGTCGACCCCGAGGCCCTCCGTCCTCTCCTCGAGAGCCAGCCCGGCCTCCTCTCCGGACTCGTGGGCTGCCGCGGCCCCGAGGGAGAGCGCCTGCCCGCGGCGGGCCTCTACCGGCTCGACGACGTGGACCTCGGGGATGCCGTCGAGGACGGCGGCCTGCAGGCACATCAGGCCGATGGTGCCGCCCCCGATCACGACGGCGTGCTCTACCTCTCCGAGACCGTCTGCCAGACCCAGGCGCGCCACGTGCACCCCGTTGGCCAGGGGCTCGGCGAGGGCGCCGGTGCGCGCCTCGACGCCGTCGGGGAGCGGGTAAACGTTCTGTGCGGGGGCCAGCGTGTACTCGGCGAAGCCGCCAGGGGAGTGGATGCCGACGAGCGTCCTGTTGGGGCAGAGGTTCGTGAGCCCGGCGCGGCACAGGCGGCAGGTGCCGTCAGAGGAGAGCGGGTTCACCGCCACCACGCGCCCGAGGAGTCCCTCGTCCACGCCCTCCCCTACCTCGGTAACGGTTCCGGCGAACTCGTGGCCCATCACCAGCGGCGGGGTGCGGTTGCCCATCCGGCCGAGGTAGCCCTCGAGCTCCGAGCCGCAGATCCCGGTCGCCGTCGGGCGGACGACCACGGTCCCCGGCTCCACCGTCGGCCGCGGCACCTCCTCGACGGACATCTGCTCCGGTCCGTGCCAGACGATTCCCTTCATGCTTCCACCTTCCCCTAGCGAGCGTCGCAGACCAATTATCTTACGCCGGACGGCTCCGTGCAGGCGCCGACGCGGGGGTCAGCGGGGCACGAGGGCTGCAGCCCGCACAGGGGAGCCGGAGCCGCCCCGGATCTTCAACGGGAAAGCCACGAAGAGGCAGAACGGCGGCAACCTATCCAGGTTCCTGAGGTTCTCGACTATGTAGACCTCGTTGCCGAGCAGCGCGTAATGCGCCGGGCTCTCCCCGGACGCCTTGGCGTCGATAGACATCGTGTCGCACCCGACGAGCGAGACGCCCCTCTTCACGAGGTGCTGTGCCGCCTCCTCGCCCAGGCCGGGCCAGTCGTCGAGAAAACGCCGTCCCTCGGGGCCGGTGGCCCAGCGGTCCTCCCAACCGTAGCGGATCAAGACCCCGTCGCCCGCCCCTATCCGGCCGTGCTCTTCCTCCCAGGCGCGGATGCGGTCCGCGCTGAGGAGTCCGTCAGGGCCGAGGTCCGTCGCGTCTATAGTCGCGGCGCGTCCGGCGAGCCGGTCGAGCGGCACCTCGTCTACGCCGTAGTGGGCGGGGCCGCTCCGGACGAAGTGGATCGGCGCGTCCAGGTGGGTGCCGGTGTGCTCGCCCATGGTCAGGCCGTAGTGGAGGGCGAGGTCGCCGTACTCGTAGGACTCGTAGAGGGTCCGGCCGAAGCGGGCGTGGGTCGGCCACGCGGGGATGCCCTCTTCCAGGGTGTGGGAGAGGTCCACCCAGCGGTAATCTCGCAGCAGCCCGGCGAGGGCCAGCAGCTCCTCCCCGTCCGACGGCACTACTTCGGGCTGTAGCGGTCGGGGTCTTTAAAGACGTCGATTACGCAGGTGCCGGCCTCGAGGACCGCGGAGTGCTCGGCGCCCGAGGGGATGTCGTAGGTCTCGCCGGGCTCGTAGGTTCGGGGCTCCCCGTCGATGGTCAGCTGGAGGCGGCCGGTTACGACTATGCCCCACTGCGCGCCGTGGGCGTGGGGAGGGACCTCGAACCGCTCGGCGGCGCGGAAAAAGACCGCCTGCCCGTCGGGGCCCGAGATCATGCGCCCGTCCAGCCCCTCGAAAGGCGTGTCGACTTGCGGGAGGTTCTGGATCCAGTCCGCGTAAGGGTTCATGAAGCTCCTTTCCCAAGGGCACGCCGTTTGCGCCGTATTATCGCGCGTCATTATACTGACCGCTTACGCCGTGCAGGGAGGCAACCGGGGGTGCGATGGAACGTCTAGTAGGCAAGAGGGCCATAGTAACGGGCGCGGGCTCAGGCATCGGCCGGGCCATCGCGATCCGCCTCTCACAGGAGGGGGCGCGCGTCGCCCTGGCTGACCTCGATGAGGAGGCCGCAGGAGGGGTCGCCTCCGAGATAGCGCAAGCCGGGGGCGAGACGTTGGTCAAGAAGACCGACGTTACCCGGGCCGGCGAGATGGAGGCCCTGGTAGGGGCGGTCCTCGACGAGTGGGGCGGCCTCGACGTGATGGTCAACAACGCCGGCGTCGGGGTGGCGGGGACCGCGCCCACGACGGGCGAAGAGGGCTACGACTTCGTGATGGACGTGGCCGTAAGGGGCACCTTCCTCGGGATGAAGTACGCCATACCGGCGATCCGGGACGCGGGCGGGGGTTCCGTCGTCAACATGTCCTCGGTGGCCGCGCTCGTGGGCATCCCCGACCGGGCGGTCTACAGCGCGGCGAAGGGGGCCGTACTCGCCATCACCCGCGCGGCGGCCATAGACCACGTCGAGGAGGGCGTTAGGGTCAACTGTATAGCCCCAGGCACTGTGGACACGCCCTGGATCGGGCGCATAACCAGCGGCTACGACGACCCCGAGGAGGCGAGGGCCAACATGCAGGCCCGCCAGCCGCACGGCCGGTTCGTCTCGCCCGAGGAGATCGCCGCTATGGCGGCCTACCTCGCCTCGGACGAGTCGGCCTCCGTGATCGGGGCTTGCATGGTCGTCGACGGCGGCGTGACCGCCCGGTGAGCGAGGAGCACCGGCGCACCGTCGAGGCGGGTTATGACCGGATCGCCGAACGCTACCTCGCCACCAAAGACCCGCAAGACCCGCTGACGCTCGCGGCGCTTGAGGAGCTGGCCCGTTACCTCCCGCCGGGCGCGGCCGTGCTCGACCTGGGCTGCGGGGCCGGTGTCCCCGTCACGCGCTGGCTCGTCGAGAGGGGGTTCGCCGTGACGGGTGTGGACCTCTCGGAGCGGCAGCTCGAGCTGGCCCGCCGACTCGCCCCCGGCGCCACCTTCGTAAAGTCGGACATGAGCGAGCTGTCCTTAGCACCGGAGACCTTCGGGGCCGTGGTCGCCTTCTACTCGATCATCCACGTTCCCCGCGAGGAGCATCCGGCGCTCCTCGCCGACATCTACCGCTGGCTCGAGCCCGGAGGGTCCCTTCTCGCGACCCTGGCCTTAACGGACTTCGAGGGCGAGGAGAGCGACTGGGAGGGATGGGGCGCCGCGATGCGCTGGAGCCACTACGGCGGGGAGACCAACCTGGGGCTCCTACGCGCGGCGGGCTTCGACATCCGGTACGCCGAGCCGCGTACCGGTAAGGGCGTGGGCGACGAGAGCGAGACCTGGCTGTGGGTCCTCGCCCGCAAGCCGACGACCGAACAGCGAAGGAGCGGCGCATGAACGGAAAGGTAGCGGCGGTACTGGGAATCGGACCGGGGCTCGGCGCCGCGGTCGCCCGGCGCTTCGCCAGGGAGGGCTACTCGGTCGCGCTCCTGGCGCGCCGGGAGGAGAGCCTCGCGCCGGTGCAAGAGGAGATCGAGGGCGAAGGAGGCGAGGCCCTGCCCGTACCAACCGACGCCACCGACCCCGGCTCGGTAGCGTCGGCCTTCGGACGGGTGCGCGGCGAGCTCGGCGACCCCGAGGTCTTCGTGTACAACGCCGGCGCCTTCCAGATGGGCGGCATCCTGGACCTCTCGCCGGAAACGTTTGACGCGTGCTTCAAGGCCAACTGCGCCGGGGCCTTCTACGCCGCCCAGCAGGTCCTCCCCGCGATGGTGGAGGCTGGACGCGGGACTATCCTGCTCACCGGGGCGACGGCCGCGCTGCGCGGCTCGGCCCGCTTCTCGGCGCTAGCCGTGGGCAAGTTCGGGCTCAGGGCGCTGGCCCAGTCCATGGCGCGGGAGTTCGGGCCGCAGGGGATACACGTCTCGCACGTGGTGATAGACGGCCAGATCGACACGCCTAGGGTGCGCGAGATGTCGCCCGACCGCGAGGCCCACACCATGCTCTCCCCCGAGGCCATCGCCGAAACCTACTGGCAACTCCACTCCCAGGACCGTAGCGCCTGGACCCTGGAACTCGACCTGCGACCCGCGGTGGAGCGCTTCTGAAGCTCGCGACGCGGCGCTGGGGAGAGGAGGGGCGACCACCCGCGATCCTCGTGCACGGCCTTACGGGTTCGGCGCGAACCTGGTGGCGGGTAGGCCCCTGGTTCGCCGACAGAGGCTGGCACGCCCTGGCCGTGGACCTGCGCGGCCACGGCGCGAGCCCGAAGATGCGCGGCGACGAGGGGCTGGGAGACCTCGCCGCGGACGTACGCGAGACGGTG
>JADDPV010000279.1 GCA_016781705.1 Rubrobacter sp. | reverse complement strand
GCTCGCGGCCACCTCCGCGCTCGCCCTGGTCCTGCTCATGGGCGCCGGCACGGCGGCGGGCGCTCTGGGCTACGTGGACCTCGGCAGGCTGCCGCTGCTCGGGCAGGCCAGCCAAGCCGGCGACGAGGCCCTGACGCCGCCCGAGCCCGTCGAGCGCACGCCCCTGGAGGCCCCCGAGGAGCAGCTCACTGCCGAAGACGGCACCGCGGCGGTCTCGGAGGTCACCATCGCGCAGCAGGCGCAGGCGCTGGTGACCATCCCGAGCATGGACTCGTACTTCGACTACTACGCCAGAGACATCCTGCGGAGCCAGGGCTTGCGGGCGAGGTTCGTCTACGACTACCGCGAGGGGTACGCCCCCACGGGGGTGGTCTGGGCCACAGATCCCGCCCCCGGCACCCCCGTGCCCGCCGGCTCGATCGTCACCGTCTACGCCACGCCCCAGGATCTACCCCAGGTCCCGCAGCAAGTCCTCCCTGATGTCTCCCCGGGTTAAGCGCAGCGGGTAAACGGACGGGGCCGGCGAGGATTCGCCGGCCCCGAGAACTCTTCGTCGTCGTTCTTTCTGCTAACCGAACCTGCGACCGCCGTCCACCATGTCGGCAATGATTGGGTAACGGTAGTCCACGCCCTGGTTGACCTTGTAGGCCGCGTAGATCTGGTGCGCGAGGGGGATGAGACCGAGCACCAACACCAGCGGTATCAGGAAGAACAAGAACGCGCCGATGCCGAGGGTCACAACCGTCAACACCAGGATCAGGATAAAGGCTAGGATCACCGCGACCACGAGGATAGCGGTCCACGCCGCCTGGTACCAGAAAGACTGGAGGGCGTGGAACGCGACCCTCGGGGATCTATCTTTGAAGACAAGCCAGAGAACCAGCGGAACCGCGGGCATCAGAACCACGGTGACGAGGAGAAAAAGGCTCACCAGCCCCAGGAAGAACCACGCGAGCACGCTCAGGTGCGCGAGCATGGACCAGGTCCGCTCGTCCTGCGCGCTCATCGTCCCCGAAGACCCCATCGTGCCCATGGACCCGCCCGCGCCGCCGAACGGGCTACCTCCGCCGCCGTACGGGTCGTCTTTGTCTATGGATACCCGGCGCAGCCGGGACTCCTCCTCTTGCCTGCCGTAGTTGGGGTCACCCTGCATGCGCTCTCTCCTTTGTTCACGCCGCCGTTTGGTTCGACACTACCCGTTCCACCGTCCCTCCGCAAGCCCTCCTCAGTTCTCGTCCTCCCTCCCGGCCTAGAACGCCTGCCTTCTCAGGGCCACGCTGCGGTAGAGCATGAAGACCGCGACCGCCAGGGCGCCTCCGTCTTCCTCCGGGAGGCTCGCCTCGTAGCTCCGCCCCGCGAGCCCGCCCTCCAGGCGCACCATCTCGTCGCTCGATCCGGCGAGCTCCGATAGCAGGTGGGCGGTGGCGGTGTTGCGCAGGACGCTCCATCGCGCCTCGTAGGTCTTGCCGCCGCAGAAGACCCTCAACCCTCCATCGGGGCCTGCAGGGCTGGCGAGGAGCACGGGGGCGCCGCCGGTGCTCATGCGGTAACGCGCCGCGAAGGGACCGCCGCGCTCGATCTCCGTCTCCGCCCCGCCCGCCCGGAACGTGGCCCCCAATGCCCCGCGCATCCGCAACCGGCCGAGCTCCTCCCCGCCCTCCGGCCCGAAGAGGGAGAACTCCGCGCCGAGCAGGCCGCGCGCGCGGGCGCGGAAGCGGCCGGCGAGGTCCCTTTGCAGGAGCTCCCAGGGAGCGAGCGAGGGAGCGGTTCGCGGGGCGCGGCTCATGGTACTGAATGATACGCGGCCGGGGCAGTTGGAGTTTCGCGCGGCCGGGTAGTAAATTAGTCGCGACGCGGCGGCGAACTAGGGGCGTGGTCCAGGGGCATGGAGCTCAAGAACAAAGAGGAGTTGAAGACGGAGATCGTGCAATCCTGGCTGGGGAGCGCCTGGATCTACCCGGTCCGGGGACCGGAGGACAGGACGTACCTGCGCCTTACCCCCGGCGGACGGCTGAAGATGCGGCGCAGGATCGGGGAGCTCGAAGCCTCTCTAGGCGCGAAGGGGACGGACCTCCTCAAGCAGGAGGAGGCTGGCACCCTGCCCGTCGAGCGCGACAGGCTGGAGCTCGCGATGATGGTCGCGGTCTACACCTCCGAACGCCGCTTCATAAAGAGCCAGGGCGGAGCATTGGGCACCGCCGCCGTGACGCTCGAAGAGGCCGGAGGTGCCGCCGTGGAAGCGCAGGAGGGGACGAACCCGGCCTGACTCAGCAATAGCACGACGACGAGCTATACGGAGGGCTGTTGGAGATGCAAGAAGAAGCGCGCAACGGGCTGTGGAAGAGGAGAATCTTGTGACGCGCGTTGAGATAGTGGACGTGGGCCCCCGCGACGGCCTGCAGAACGACGACAAGATCCTCACCCCTGAGGTGCGGGCCGAGCTGTGCGACCGGCTCTCGGCGGCCGGTGTCCCGAGGGTCGAGGCCGCGAGCTTCGTGAACCCGAGGCTCGTGCCGCAGATGGCCGGCGCCGAGGAGGTCATGGCGGGGTTGAAGCGCGGGCCCGACACGACCTACGCGGGCCTCGTCCTGAATGAGAGGGGATACGAACGGGCCGTGGAGGCCGGGGTGGACGAGGTGCGCTACGCTTTCCCGGTGACGGAAACGTTCGCGAAGCGCAACCAGAACACGACCGTCGCGCAAGGGACGGCTCTGGCCGGCAGGCTCGTGGAGCGGGCTCGCCTCGACGGGGTTCGGGTGTCGGTGACGCTCATCGTCGCGTTCGGCTGCCCGTTCGAGGGGCGCGTCGAGCCGAAAGTTGTTTTGGATCTCGCCGGGAAAGTGGCGGAGAGCGCGCCGGACGAGATCGTGCTCGCCGATACGATAGGCGTCGGCGTCCCGAGCCAGGTCGAGGAGCTGGTCGCGGGGGTGCTGGGGCATGGCGTCACGGTCGGCTGCCACTTCCACGACACGCGCAACACCGGTATAGCGAACGCCGTGGCGGCCGTGGCGGCGGGGGCGACGGTCCTGGACGCCTCTATCGCCGGGACGGGCGGCTGCCCGTTCGCGCCGCGGGCGACGGGGAACATCGCCACGGAGGACCTCGTGTACCTGCTACACGGGATGGGGCACGAGACGGGGATAGACCTCGCGGCGCTCATCGAGGTCGCCGAGTGGTTCTCCGGGCAGCTAGGAAAAGAGCTGCCGGGACAGGTGTACAAGGTCGGCGACTTCGTGCCGATGCCCGGATGAGAGGGTGGACGTGGCGAAGACGTTCGGGAACGCGCGCCAGATGATCCTCGAACCCGGAACGTCACCCGGCTCTCTTAGCCCCGGCCCTTCCGGCGACACTACCCCGCTGGCCGCGGGGCAGTGTCTGGCTCCGGCGTGACGTCCCTGGCGTCGTCCTCCTCACCCTCTTCACCTTCGCGGTAAACGGTGCCCCTTGCCGGCTCCTGTATAGCTCATGGCCCCGGTTACGTATGTACTGCTCCGCCGTATAGGAGATCGGGGGCTCATCCTTGGTCCGCAGGCTCTACGAGTTGCGGATGGCAGAGGAACGGTTGCCATGCCGGACGGGTCTTGCGCGGGGCGACGCGATGGAGCTGGAGATCTTCTGCGACGTCCGCGCCGCCACGAAGAACACCAGGGTCGGGATGCCCGGGATCAAGGCAGGCATCCCTTCCGTCCTGGACGCCGCCTTATATTGCAGCAGCCCGTCGGGCTGAGCAGGGTCAAAGAGAGGCTCCTGACCGGAGACCTGTATGGGGTGGAGGAGATAGAAATTGGGGTTCCTGAACGCGGCGGTGGAACAGGAGGCGCTGGGAGGGCGTGCGAACCGGATGTTGGACCGGCTGGCGGGGTATCCGAGAGCGGCGCTCGCTGCGCAGAAGCGGCTGTCGGAGACGTGGCAAAACGCCGGCGGTCTGCGGGAGTCGATGCGTGCCAGCGTGCGCGAGTTCACGCGGGTCCTCGAGGAGGAAGAGACGCGGGATAAGGTGCGGACGTACCGGGAAAGAGCCCAGGACTCTTCCTGAGGACCGCGTTGCACCTGAACGCCCGCCCTCGGGCGGCACGCCGTGGAAGGCTGGTAGCCTTCCCCAAACCTGGCGTTGGTGGTATTGGCGCGGAAATATCGGATCGGGTATCATCGATGCCAACGCTGGAGGAGAGGTAAGAGAAATGCATGGATAGGACCGGAGGAGAGGGTGCGCAGCAGCAGCGCACACCGATCACGCGGGTGGCCCTAGCCAGCTTCATAGGCACCACCATGGAGTGGTACGACTTCTTCCTCTACGGGACGGCGGCCGCGTTGGTCTTCAACCAGCTGTTCTTCCCGAGCTTCGACCCGCTGGTCGGGACGTTGGCCGCTTTCGCCACGTTCGGGGTCGGCTTCGGCGCCCGGCCCATAGGCGGGCTGGTCTTCGGCCACTACGGCGACAGGCTCGGGCACAGATCGATGCTGATAATCACGCTGACGATGATGGGCGTAGCCACCGCCCTCATAGGCTTGCTGCCGACCTACGCGACGATAGGGATCTGGGCGCCGATACTGCTCGTTCTGCTGCGCGTCGTGCAGGGCTTCGCCGTCGGTGGGGAGTAGGGCGGAGCGGTCTTGATGTCCGTGGAACACACCCCCAGGAACAGGCGCGGCTTCTACGGAAGCTGGGTGCAGATGGGGGTCCCCGCGGGGCTCGTGCTCGCGGACGCGGTCTTCATCCTGTTCGAGAGGCTCCCCGAGGAGGCGTTCCTGGCGTGGGGCTGGCGCATCCCGTTCATCTTGAGCATCCTCTTAGTGGTGGTGGGGCTGTTCATCAGGCTGCGCGTCGAGGAGTCTCCGGCTTTCAGCGAGGCCCGGGCGGAGAGCGAGGGCGAGCCCGGCCCCGCCCATCATGGAGGTGACCCGCAGCCAGCCCAAGAACGTGCTTCTGGCGATGGGGGCGCGCCTCGGGGACAACGTGCTCTTCTCCGTCTTCGTGCACACCTGCGTCGCCGATATTCTGGGGGTGCCGGAGAGCCTGGCCCTGAGCGGCGTCCTGATCGCCGCGACCATCGAGTTCTTCATCATCCCGGCCTTCGGGGCGCTCTCGGACAAGATCGGCCGGCGGCCAGTGCACATGAGGGGCGCGGCGGTCTGCATCCTCATCACCTTCCCGTACTTCTGGCTGCTCAACAGCGAGTCGACGGTCTTGATCTGGCTGGCGATAGTGCTGTCTTTGGCTCTGGGCCACGCCGCGATGTATGCCCCGCAGGCAAGCTTCCTCTCCGAGCTCTTCGGCACGAGCGTCCGCTACAGCGAGGCCTCCATCGGCTACCAGCTCGCGCCGATCTTCGGGGGCGGTATCGCTCCGTTCGTCGCCACCGCGCTGCTCGCGTGGTCGGGTGGCGCGTTCTGGCCTTTCACCCTGTACATGATCGCGACGGCCCTGGTGACGGTGATCTCGGTCTTTATCGCGGTGGAGACCTCCAAGATCGACGTCTACGATGCCTGGCCCAAAGAGCGCGCCGCCGAAGAGCCGGCGAGGTAGCAGGATGACCAGCTCCGATCCCCTCACCGGCGCCCGGAAGCTCGCCGGGCAGGAGAGGCCGCTCGAAGGGCTGAGCGCCCTCGCCCTCGGCCCGTTTATCGCCGGGCCGTTCGCGACCAGGATCATGACCAGGCTCGGGGCGGAGGTCGTAAAGCCGAAGCGTCCGGGTACGGAGGATCCGCTCCGGAACCGGCGCTGCGTCGATCCCAGGACCAAGGCTTTGCCGTGGTGGTCGCTACAGTCCCTTGCCGGTGGCGCGAAAGTAAGCCTTGATTTTACCGAGCACAGAGGAGTTGATGCAAAACAGGCGTCGTAACAGCGGATTTCGGAGAAGGAGGCAGAGGAGCAAATGTCCGTACTCATCAAGGGTGGTCGCATCGTCACGGCCGCCGACGACTACTCCGGGGACATCTTCGTCGAGGATGAGACGGTCACCCTGATCGGGCGGTCGCTCGACGTGCAGGCCGACAAAGTCATCGACGCCAGCGGCAAGTACGTCATCCCCGGTTGCATAGACCCCCACACGCACATCGAGTTCCCGTTCGGCGGCACGACGACCATCGACACGTGGACCTCGGGGACCGCCGCGGCGGCCTTCGGCGGCACGACCTCGCTGGTGGACTTCTGTGTCCAGACCCCCGGGGACTCTCTCGCCGCCGCCCTCGCCGACTGGCACCGCAAGATCGAGAACAACAAGCCCGTCATAGACGTGGGCTTCCACATGGCGATCACCGACCTCTCCGACCCCTCGCAGATGGACGAGCTGAGGCGCATCGTCGAGGAGGAGGGCGTCACCAGCTACAAGCTCTTCATGGCTTACAAGGGCGCCGTCATGGTGGACGACGAGACGCTCTTCAAAGTCATGCAGCAGGCGCACGAGACCGGAGCGCTCGTTATGGTACACGCCGAGAACGGCGACGCCATAGACGTGCTGGTCAAGCAGGCCATCGCCGAGGGGAAGACGGAGCCCAAGTGGCACGCCGCCACGCGCCCGCCCGTTACCGAGGGTGAGGCGACGAACCGCGCCATCCAGCTCGCACGGTTGGCCGACGCCCCGCTCTACGTGGTGCACGTCTCCTGCAAGGAGGCCATAGACCCCATCGCCCGGGCGCGGGAAGCGGACTGGCGGGCGTGGGGCGAGACCTGCACGCAGTACCTCTTTATAGACGAGACGCACCTCGACCAGCCCGACTTCGAGGGGGCGAAATACATCTACACCCCTCCGCCGCGACCGAAGGAGAACCAGGAGCACCTCTGGCATGCCCTATCGACCGGGGTGCTCTCCGTGATCTCCACCGACCACTGCCCCTTTAACTGGGATGGCCAGAAGACGCTCGGGCGCGACGACTTCTCCAAGATCCCGAACGGCGGCCCCGGCATCGAGGACCGGGTGATGATGATCCACAACTTCGGCGTGCGGCAGGGCCGCTTCTCGCTCAACCGGATGGTCGAGCTGCTCTCCACCGCGCCGGCGCGCTTCTTCGGCCTCTACCCGCGCAAGGGCACGATAGCCGTGGGCAGCGACGCGGACATCGTGGTCTTCGACCCGGAGAAGCGCAAGACCCTCTCGGCGAGCACGCACCACTCCCTCGTGGATTACAACCTCTTCGAGGGCACAGAGGTGACCGGCGCGCCGGAGGTGGTGATGTTGAGGGGCCAGGTGATAGTGGAGAACGACGAGCTGGTGGCCGAGCCGGGAGCCGGGCAGTTCGTACGACGCGCCCGCTTCGGCGAGGAGCTTCCCGGCTCCCCTGGTCAGCGGCCCATAACGGTGGGGTAATGCGATGAGCGAGACACGAACGACGGAGGAGATCTATGAGCAGGCCCGCCTGGGACAGGCGTTCTCTTTGGGCGAGCGCCCGGCGGTGCTGGTCGTGGACTTCAGTCGAGGCTTTACCGATCCGGAGTGCGCTCTGGGCGCGGACATGACCAATGAGGTCGAGGCCACCAGGCGCGTCGTAGACGCCGCCCGAGAGTTGAACCTGCCGGTAATCTTCACGACTATCGGCTTCGAGCCCAATCTCAAGGACGGAGCGCTCTGGACCCAGAAGATCCCCGCCCTCGGGGAACTGCAGATCGGTGGTAAGTGGGTCGAGATAGACCCACGCCTCGAGCGCCGGGAGGACGAGATGGTGATCCTCAAGAAGGGGGCCTCGGCCTTCTTCGGTACCAACCTCGCTGCCGTCCTGGCGACCCAGAAAGTGGACACCGTGGTCCTCTGCGGTGCGACCACAAGCGGCTGCATCCGGGCCACGGCGATAGATCTGCTGCAGTCCGGCTACCCGGCACTCGTGCCGCGCGAGTGCATCGGCGATCGTGCGTCGGAGCCGCACGAGGCGAACCTGGTGGACCTCCAGGCCAAGTACGCCGACGTCGTCTCCATCGAGGACGCGCTGGCCTACCTGGAGAGCGTGCGACCAGAGGGGGGACCGTCGCCGAAACCGGCGAGGGCAGGGCAGGCGTGACCGCGCGAAATGCAACTCGGATGAAGACATCCTACGCTCGGCCCTTGAGTATAAGAGCCGACGAGCAATAGTAGCTAACCCTGGGGACTCGATTTGGCGGCTGCACAATTAACCGCGAGGGGCTTCGTATCCCGGAGAGATAAAGCCCCTCGCGGGCGAGAGTTCTGGCTCCGCGCTTCGCGCGAGCGTTACTCGCCGGGGCGGATTTCTGAGCAACGAAGCAGGGTCGGGCATGGATAATGGCGCTTCTTCCGTAATTTTCGACTGTTTACCCGAAAGGAATAAGGTGTATGACCAATAGCGATCCTTTGAATAGCGCCCGGAGCCCCATGCGGGAGCACAATCGGCCGCTCGAAGGGCTGCGCGTCCTCGAGTTCGGCTCGCTCATCGCCGGTCCTTTTGCGACCAGGATCATGGCCGAGTTCGGGGCGGAGGTCATAAAGGTGGAGCGTCCGGGGGCGGGCGACCCCTTGAGGGGCTGGCGCTACGTCGATCCCAGGACGGAGACCTCGCTATGGTGGGCGCTCCAGTCCCGCAACAAGAAGCTCGTCACGCTGAACGTGGGCCACCCGGACGGCCTCGATCTCGCCAAACGCCTCGCGGCCGAGTCGGACATCCTGGTCGAGAACTTCAAGCCCGGCACGCTCGAGAAGCTGGGCCTGGGATGGGAGGTCCTGCACGAGCTGAACCCCCGGCTCATCCTGGTTCGCGTCTCGGGCTACGGGCAGGACGGTCCCTACAAGGGCAGGCCCGGGTTCGCGAACATCGGCGAGGCGATGGGCGGCATCCGCTACATCACCGGCGAGCCCGACCGGCCCCCGGTGCGGGCCGGGATCAGCCTCGGCGACTCGCTCGCCTCGCTCTACGCCGTCATAGGGGCACTCATGGCCGTCCACGCCCGGGACGTACAAGGCCGGAACGAGGGACAGGTCGTGGACGTGGCGCTCTACGAGGCGGTCTTCGGCATGATGGAGTCGATGGTCCCCGAGTTCGACGTGGCGGGGATCGTCCGCGAGCGAACCGGGGCTGCTCTCCCGGGGATCACCCCGAGCAACTCCTATTGCTCGGGCGACGGTTCCTACGTCGCCATCGGGGGGAACAGCGACGCCATCTTCAAACGGCTCATGAAGGTTATAGGACACCCCGAGCTGGGCGAGGACCCACGTTACGAAACCAACGCGGATCGCACCGAGCACGCCGAGGAGCTCGACGACCTTATCGAGGACTGGACCAGGCAGCACACGGCGGACGAAGTCTTCCATATCCTCGAAGAGGCGGAGGTTCCGGTCGGCCCGATCTACTCTGTAACCGACATCATGGAGGACCCCCAGTACCACGCGCGACGGATGTTCCTCGATGCCGAGATCGAAGGGATCGGGCTGGTGAAGATGCCGGGCCTCATCCCGAAGCTCTCCAAGACACCCGGCGAGATCGAATGGTACGGTGGCTCGCTCGGGCAGCACAACGAGGAAGTCTACGGCGGGCTCTTAGGGCTCTCGTCTGACGAATTGGAGCGGCTCTACGGGGAAGGAGTGCTCTAGTGGACCTGCCGACATCGGTCGAGATCGTCGAGGTCGGGCCTCGCGACGGCCTCCAGAACGAAGCGACGAACGTTCCGACTCCCGAGAAGATCTCCCTGATCGAGGCTCTCACCGCAGCCGGGATCGGCCGGCTCGAGGCGACCTCGTTCGTCTCACCAAGAGCGATACCTCAGCTCGCCGACGCCGAGGACGTGCTCTCCGGGTTGCCCTCGGGCAACGGGGTGGTCTACGGTGGCCTCATCCCGAACGAGCGGGGCTACGAGCGGGCGAAGGCGGCGGGCGTCGGGGAAGTCGTCCTGGTAGGCGCGGCGACCGAAAGCTACTGCCGGGCCAACCTGAACAGGTCGGTAGACAAGGTTCTGGACGGCTTCACCCCCATCGCCGCCCGCGGCAGGGAGGATGGGATCCACGTGCGCGCCAACATCTCGACCGTCTTCGGCGATCCCTTCGAGGGCCGTCCCGATCGCGACCAGGTGCTCCGCGTCGTCTCCAGGGTTGTCGAGTCCGGCATCGAAGATATCGTGCTCTCCGATACTATAGGCATCGCGAACCCACGCCAGGTCTTCGACGTGTTCACGCTGGTGCGCGAGGCTCACCCCGACATAGACTTTGGGGCCCATTTTCACGATACGCGTGGGCTCGCCGCCGCGAACGTCTTGGCGACGCTCGGGGCCGGAATCACGAGCTTCGACGCCTCGATCGGTGGGCTCGGCGGCAGTCCCAACGCGCCCGGAGCGGGGGGAAACGTGGCGACGGAGGACCTGGCCTACATGCTCGCGCAGATGGGGATCGAAACCGGGATAGACCTCGATTTGCTCATGGACGCCTCCGACCTGCTCGAGCGCCTCGTCGGCCATCCCTTAAAGACGCGAATCGACCGTTCGCTGCTCGACGATCCGAGCGGCGCCCGGTAGGTGGAGGCGAGCGAACGTTCGACCGAAGCTAGAAAGCGTCGGTGGCCGGACGCCACTCTTTGGGGATGCTGGCCTCGACCGGCGCCACCGATACCTGGGGGAGGCGGCCGGGGATGAGGGTAGTGAAGACCACGCCAAGCGGCGGCTCGTCGCCATCAGAGGCGGTGCAGGCGAGCAAGAGACGGCAGCCGCCGACGACGACCTCCGGTCCCGCGGTGACGCCGGGATAGGGCGGGTCGAAGCGGAGATGGTACCTGCGCTCAACGGAGCCCATCTCCTCGCCGAGGCGACGCGCCAGGGCAAGGAGGTCCTCCGCGTTGCTCTCGACGGCGATACGCCCTCCAAGGCATCGCACAGCGTGTGCGGCCAACGCCGTCGATACGAAGAGCCGCCACGCTTCAAGGTCCAGAGGTGTATCCATAGGTGCTCGAATCTGCTCGTTGGCGTGCCCCGTAGACCTACTTTAGCAGCCCCATAGCGTATCCACCCGCACGTACCGAAGGGAACGAACATGGCTCAACCGCAGAACCTTACCAGGAAGCTACTCGCCGGCCATCTGTTGGGCGGCAACCTCGTCCCCGGTGAAGAGATAGACCTCGCCGTCGACCAGATCCTGATCGAGGACGCCACCGGCTCCATGACCGCCCTCCAGTTCGAGAAGCTCGACGTCGACCGCATCGACGTCCCGCTCGCGGTCATGTACGTTGACCACAACGTGCTGCAGATCGACGACAAGAACATGGACGAGCAGCGCTACCTGCAGTCGTTCTCGGCGCGTTACGGTCTACGCTACTCCCGGCCGGGCAACGGGATCTCGCACTACACCCATCTGGAGCGGTTCGCGCGTCCCGGGGAGGCGCTGGTGGGCGCCGACTCGCACTCCACCATGTCCGGCGCGGTCGGGATGTTCGCCGTCGGGGCGGGAGGGCTCGACGTGGCCGTCGCCATGGCGGGGTACGGCTTCTCCCTGCAATGCCCCAAAGTGGTGGGCGTCGAGCTGCGCGGGGAGCTCCCCGACTGGGTGCAGTCCAAAGACATAATCCTCGAGCTCCTCAGGCGTTACGGGGTGCGCGGTGGCTTGGGGAAGGTCTTCGAGTTCACGGGAGAGGGTGTGGCTACCCTTTCGGTAACGGAGCGTGGCACGATCTGCAACATGATCACGGAGATGGGCGCCACCGCCGCCGTTTTCCCCGGCGACGAGCGGGTCCGCGAATGGCTCGCCGCCCAGCAACGCGAGGACGACTACGCTCCGCACGCGGCCGACCCGGGCGCCCTCTACGACGAGGTCGAAGTCGTCGATCTCCCTACGCTCGAGCCCCTGATCGCGAAGCCACAGTCCCCGGGCAACGTCGTGCCGGTGAGCGAGGTAGCCGGCACTAAGACCGTCCAGGTGTGCGTCGGTTCCTCGGTGAACTCCTCGTACGAGGACCTCGCTATCGGCGCCGCCGTCCTCCGGGACGGGATCGTCCATCCCGACATACAGATGACGGTGACGCCGGGCTCGCGCCAGATACTGGACACCATCTCGAAGAGCGGGGTCTACCAGGACCTCGTCGCTGCGGGAGCCCGGATGCTCGAGCCCGTCTGCGGCCCCTGTATCGGCGTCGGCTGGGCCCCCTCGAAGGGCGAGCCTTCGGTGAGGACCTTTAACCGCAACTTCCCGGGCCGTAGTGGCACGACTGGCGACGAAGTCTACCTCTGCTCCCCGGCGACGGCCGCCGCCACGGCGCTCAAGGGGGAGATTACCGACCCACGCGAGCTGGGCCCCCCGCCGGAGATAACGCCCGCGCGCTCCGACCCCACCATAGACGACCGGCAGATCCTCGCCCCGCCGCCCGCCGAGGAGGCGAGGAGCGTCGAGATCGTTCATGGTCCGAACATCGTCCCTCCGCCGGAGGGCCGGCCGCTCCCAGAGATGCTCGAGGGGCGCGTCCTGATCGTGGTCGAAGACGACGTCTCGACCGGCGACATGGCACCCGACGGCACTTTGGGGATGAGCTTGTGGTCGAACACCGCCGAGTGCGCAAAGTACATGTTCCGCCGCCAGGACCCCGAGTTCCACGACCGGGCGCTGGAGTGGGGCGGTGGCTTCGTCGTCGGCGGACACAACTACGGGCAGGGCTCTTCGCGGGAGCAAGCCGCGCTCGCGCCCCTTTACCTGGGGGTCCGCGCCGTCATTGCCAAGAGCTTCGCGCGGATCCATCGCCGGAACCTTATCGCCCAGGGCATCCTGCCGCTCGTTTTCGCCGACGAGGCCGACTATGAGAAACCGCACCAGGGCGATACGTGGAGGATCGATTCCGCTCGCACGGCGGTTGCGCACGGGGCAACGAGCCTAACGGCAGAGAGCGAGAACGGCGCAGAGATCGCTCTCGAAGTCCAGCTTCTCCCCCGCGAGCGCGAGATCCTGCTCGCCGGCGGGACGCTCAAGTACCTGCGCGCGGGGGGTCAGGAGCCAATCAACATCGTCCAGGGCGACAGCCGTTCGGCCGAGTCGGGAGGGCTCGAGCCCGGTCACCAACCGAAGGAGGGGAGCTAAACGTGGATGATCGAGGCGTCCGTCCGCGAGGCGATCTGCGCCGGGGAGACGAGGCTGGCGGCGAAGGACGACTCCGGCGCGCAGATACCGCTCGAAGCCCGGCTCCTCCCGCGCGAGCGTGAATGGGTGCTCGCCGGCGGCAAGCTCGAGTACCTGCGCGACGGGGGCGACCGGGGAGGGTCTGGCGGCTCTTAGCCGCCGGGTAGGGCGCTGGTCTATGGCCGGGAAAAATATTAGACTTGCGTTTCGGGGAAGCGTTGTCGAAGGAGGAGAAGCGGATGCAGAGCCAGCAGATCGAGACTCCCAGAGCCGATGAGGTCCGCGGGTACAGCATGCTCGTTGGTGGAGAATGGGTGGAGGCGCGCTCAGGGGAGACTCTGGAGAGCGTCAACCCCTACACGGGCAAGGTGTGGGCCACCGCGCCCGCGGCAGGCGACGAGGACGTGGACAGAGCGGTGCGGGCCGCACGCGAGGCTTTCGACGAGGGGCCGTGGGGCAAGATGACCGGCACCGAGAGGGCGCGTTTGATGCGTCGCCTGGCCGAGTTGATCGCCGAGAACGCCGAGAACCTCGCTGTCGTCGAGAGCACCGACAACGGCAAGCTCTTGAGGGAGATGAGCCAGCAGGCCAGGGCCATGCCTGAGTGGTACTACTACTTCGCGGGGGCGACGGACAAGATCCAGGGCGAGACCATCCCCTCGGACAAGCCCAACTTCTTCGTCTACACCCGCCACGAGCCGATAGGAGTGGTAGGCGCCATCGTGCCGTGGAACTCGCCGCTGTTGTTGCTCACCTGGAAGCTTGCCCCGGCCCTCGCCGCCGGCTGCACTTTCGTCGCCAAGCCCGCCGAGCAGACCTCGGCCTCGACCCTGGAGTTCGCAAAGCTTTTCGAGGAGGCGGGCTTCCCGCCGGGTGTCTTCAACGTCGTGACGGGGTACGGCCCGACCGCCGGGTCGGCCCTGGTGCGACACCCCGGGGTGGACAAGGTCGGCTTCACCGGCTCGACGGAGACCGGCAAGCGGGTGATGAAGGACGCCGCCGACCATCTCGCCAAGGTCACCCTGGAGCTCGGCGGGAAGTCCCCGAACATAGTCTTCGAGGACGCGGATCTCGAGGCCGCCGCAAACGGCGTCGTCTCCGGCATCTTCGCGGCTACCGGCCAGACCTGCATGGCGGGCTCGAGGCTCGTGGTGCAGGAGGGCGTCCACGACGATCTGGTGGCCGCTTTGTCCGAGAAGGCGAAGTCCATAAAGCTTGGCAACCCTCTGGAGATGGAGTCCGAGATGGGGCCGGTCGCATTCAAGGAGCAGCTGGAGAAGGTGCAGGGCTACATCCGCATCGGCCAGGAAGAGGGGGCCGAGCTGGCGTTCGGCGGCAAGAGGCCGGACGCGGAGGAGCTAAGGGACGGCTTCTTCATAGAGCCGACGATACTCACGGGCGTGGACAACCGGATGAAGGTAGCGCAAGAGGAGATCTTCGGCCCGGTGCTCTCGGTAATCCCCGCCAAGAGCGAAGAGGAGGTCATCCGCCAGGCGAACGCTACGCCCTTCGGTCTGGCCGCGGGCGTGTGGACCAAGGATATCCAGCGGGCCCACCGGGTGGCACACGCGCTCCGGGCGGGCACGGTCTGGATCAATGCTTATCGGACCGTCTCCTTCAACACGCCCTTCGGTGGTTACAAGTCGAGCGGTATCGGCAGGGAGAACGGGCTGGAGTCCCTGAGGGAATACACCCAGGTAAAGGCGGTGTGGGTCGAGCTCTCCGGCAAGACACGCGACCCCTTCATGCTCGGCTGAGCCGGGAGGACACCAGGGGGTTCTGCCACCCCTCTTACCCCTGTCGTCGAGCTAGTAGATACCGCGCCCGTCGGTTGAGGTAGATCGGGAACGTGAGCGGTAACGGCGTCGAGTTTCCGAAGGGCGATCTCGCGGAGTTTTGCCGCGGTCAGCACGTCGTCAAGTTGTCGCTGTTCGGCTCTGTCCTGCGCGAGCACTTCCGTCCGGACAGCGACGTGGGCGTGCTCGTGGAGTTCGAGGAAGGTCACGTGCCCGCGTTTTTCGAGCTCGCCCGGATGGAGAGGAGCTCTCGGAGCTGCTCGGGGGGCGGAAGGTGGACCTGAGGACGTCGCGGGACCTGAGTCGGCACTTCCGCGACGAGGTGCTGGCCTCCGCCGTGGTGCAGTATGCGGCGGGATGAAGAGGTCCGGCTCCGGCACATGCTGACTCCGCGGAGGAAGCCGTGGGTTTCATCGCTGGAAAGAATCGCGAGGACCTGAACGCCGACCGTATGCTCGCCCTGGCCCTCGTCCGGTCTATCGAGATTATCCGCGAGGCCGGTGCCCGTGTCTCGGAGGAAGGCCGCTCTGGGGTCCCGGAAGTGCCCTGGAGGGAGATTGTCGCCATGCGCAACCGCCTCATCCACGCCTACTTCGACGTGGACCTGGACTTGGTCTGGCGGACGGTCGGAGAAGACCTGCCGCCGCTCAAGGTGATGTTGAGGGATCCTCTGTCAGAATAGAAAGAACCCTGACGGAGAATGGAGAGACGAGGCACGCCCTCGGCAGGAATTTGCAGCTTGCCAGCGCCAATATCGGACGAGGGTACGGTAGTGCGTTGCGACTCCGCTATCGCGAACGGCGCCTCGGAACCGGTCGCGGTTAGGCGGACGGAGAATACGGTAGCGAAGCGGGTCTTCGGCCTAAAGGCACGTTCGGGAGGAATCCCGGTCGGAGCCGCGGCGGGGCAAACGCTGGCCCGACCCGCCGTCTTTTTCTCCCCCTTTACCGTTTTTCGGGCGCTCTTTCGGTATCATCGGGCACTGACAGCGGTGTACGTAAAGGTTGATCCCGCTGACCGAAGAGGCTGTCGGGGAGGATCGGCGCGACCCTCCAACCCTCCCGTGCGGTCGGAGAGCTCGCTACCCAACCGAAGGATCAACACTAACGCACGCCGCTGTGAGTTGCACCCCTTTACACGAACGGAGGTGCGCGAGAAGGGACGTTGTGGGGAGTGTTTGGCGGAGGGGAACTAGGTATGCGGATATTCGGGCGCAGGACGCTCGTGGAGCGGATAAGAGGGGAGATAGAGGGGGAGGCCGGGCGCAGCAAGAGGCATTGCGAGGAGTTGCACGAGGAGCTCGAGACGAGGCTCCGGCGCCGGGACGAGGCGCGGGAGGCGCTCAGGCTCGTGGATGAGGAGATCCGGGAGCTCCAGGGCGTGGGTGTCTCCCTGCTGGGCCGGCTGAACGCCGCGACCACCGCCGGCGACGAAGGGAAGCTCGAGGCGTTCCAGAAGAGCTACCAGCGGAACTCGCGCCTGCTCAACAGGGTCGGCCGCAGGCGGGACAAGGCTGCCCGCAGGGTCGCGGCGACCGAGCTGAACGAGAGGGAGGTCGTCGAGGAGCTGGCCCGGGCCGCCGCCGCCACTGTCGAGGAGCACGCGGTACACACCGGACGGCTCAAGGAGAGCCTGAAGGCCCTCATCGAGCTGCTCGACGAGCGCCACGAGGAGGTGGCGCGGTCGGCCGTCCCGCTCGCCGAGGAGCACGAACGCCGCGTCCGCCCGCGCGGCGAGCTGGAAGAGGCGGCGGAGGAATAGGGACGCCGGGATCGGGGAGCTGTTTCGGGGAAGGGTGGCCCGGTACAATACACGCGACGCGCGATGCAATTCACGGAGGAGAGAGAAGATGCCGGAGCCAATACAGTTGCACTACTGGCCGACGCCGAACGGGCGGAAGGTCTCCATCTTCCTGGAGGAGACGGGGCTACCGTACGACATCGTACCGGTGAACATCGGGGCGGGCGACCAGTTCAAGGAGGAGTTCCTCGCCATCAGCCCGAACAACAAGATGCCCGCCATCGTGGACCCGGAGGGCCCGGACGGGGAGCCCATGAGCCTAGCCGAGTCGGGGGCTATCCTGATCTACCTGGCCGAGAAGACCGGCCAGTTCTTCCCGCAAGCTCCCCGGGAGCGGTACCTCACGTTGCAGTGGCTGATGTTCCAGGTCGGGCACGTCGGGCCGATGCTCGGCCAGGCGCACCACTTCCGCGGAAGTGGTGCGCCCGAGAAGATTCCCTACGCCATAGACCGCTACACGAACGAGGCCGCCCGCCTCTACGGCGTCATCGACAGGCGTCTCGGCGAGGCCGAGTACCTCGTCGGCGAGGAGTACACGATCTCGGACATGGCGGTCTACCCCTGGCTCGTCTCCCACGAGCGGCAGGGCCAGAGCCTGGACGACTTTCCGAACCTGAAGCGCTGGTTCGAGAAGGTCGGCGGACGCCCGGCGGTGCAACGCGGCCTGGAGGTAGGCCGGGAGCTCCGCAAGCCCATCGAGGAGCTGGACGAGGAGTCGCGCAACAGGCTCTTGGGCAACAGGTGAGCGTTGGTATGAGCGTCAGTAGCCCGCGGCGGGCAGCTCCAGGCGCGCGCCCGGGCGGATGACGTAACCCTCCAGGCTGTTCGCTTCCCGGACCTCCTCCACCATTACCCTGGGGTCCTCCGAGGGCGGGTAGTGCTCCGCGACGATGGACCACAGGGTGTCGCCGGTAGCCACGGTGTGGAGGGCGGGCGGGGGCTCGGCCCCGGCCCGGGAGCCGGCGTGCAGCGCGCCCGCGAAGGCGGCCGCGAGCACCGTGGCCGCCAGGGCGCCGAGCCTCCTGCCGCGGTAGACGTTGCGCGTCGCTCTCACCCGGCGAATATACGGGATGATCTCCCCTTTCCCAACGGTCTTTCCGATGCGCGCCTGAGCCGGCCGCGAGGTCGTGGTATCTTCCGCGAGAGTTGGTGCCCTTCAAAAAAGGAGGACGCGTGAAGGCGCGGAT
>JADDPV010000185.1 GCA_016781705.1 Rubrobacter sp. | reverse complement strand
AAAACGCCCGTTTTTTGATGCACTGTCATGCGGGGCTCGAAACGGCTTTAAAACGCGCTTCTGCGACCATGGCGGCGGGACCCGTTTTTTGACAGGCCGCCGGATGGTTCGCCCCGCCGTCCTCGGTCGGTGGTGACCTCCCCCTCGCCTGGTGAGTTGGCGGGGAGAGAACCCTACGAGTTTAGCCCAGGTAGGAGACCACACGGGCCATCCCGGTCTCCATGTGGTAGGCGTTGTGGCAGTGGAAGAACCACTCCCCGGGGTTGTCCGCCACGAAGTCGAAGGTAAGCTCTCCCATGTGCGGCTCCACGAGTACGGTGTCCTTGAACGGGCCGCGCCCGGTGCCGTTCTCTACCTGGAAGAAGTGGCCGTGCAGGTGCATGGGGTGCCACATCATGCTCCGGTTACGCATGACGAAGCGCACCCACTCGCCCTCGCGCACCTCTAAGGGTTCGGCGTCCGGGTAGGGCTGGCCGTCTATGGTCCAGGCGTAGTCCCCCATGCCGCCCGAGAGGGTGAGCTCGTGGGTGCGGTCGGGGCCGGAGAAGAGACCGCCCTCCGGGAACGACTCTCCCGCGGCGTTGCGGAGGTCGCCGTAGGTTAGCAGCCGGCCGTTCAACTCCCGCGGCCGCTCTCCGACCGGCGGCGGGGAGGATGCCCCGCTCTCCCCGTAACGGAGCAGGGCGCGGGCCAGGCCGTCCTTGCCCTCGGGCGCGGCGGCGACCTGCCAGACGCCGGGGTTGTCCGCCTCGATGAGCACGTCGTAGCGCTCGCCCATCCCGATGCGCAGGGCGTCCACCTCCACCGGCTCCACAGGCAGGCCGTCGGCGTGGGTGACGGTGAGCCGGTGTCCGGCCACGGCGAATCGGAAGGCGGTGTTCGAGGCGGGGTTCATGATCCGCAGGCGCACGCGATCCCCCCGCCGGACGTCCAGGGTCTCGGGGTTCTCCGGCGCGCGGCCGTTCATGATGTACAGGGGATAGTCGAGGAGCCCGAACGCGCCGGCTTCACCGCCACCGCCCATGCCGCCTCCTCCCATACCCCCCATGCCGCCGCCCATGCCGCCCATCATGCCGCCGCCCATGCCGCCTCCGCCGGCGCGCAGCTCCTCCAGGGCGTCCTCCGGGGTCCCTTCGGCGCCGTCGAGCCAGTCGTCGAGCACCAGGGCGTACTCCTGGTCGTAGGAGAGGTCTTCCCTCCTGGGCTCCACGATCAGGGGGCCGTACAGGCCCCGGTCCAGCTGCAAGCCCACATGGGAGTGGTACATGTAGGAGCCGGAGGTCGGGACGACGAACTCGTAGACGAACTCCTCGCCGCTCTTGATGGGGGGCTGGGTGACGTTCGGGACGCCGTCCATCTCGTTGACGAGCGGCAGGCCGTGCCAGTGGATGGTCGTGTCGGCCGGGAGCCCGTTTTTCAGCCGGACGCGCAGCGTGTCGCCCTCAGTGAGCCGCAGCTCGGGACCGGGCACGCCTCCGTCGTAGCCCCAGGTCGGGAGCGCGCGACCGGCCAACTCGAAGTCCACCGGAGCGGCCTCGAAAGCGTACTCCCGGACGCGTCCGGTATCCGGGGCTCGTGACGGAGAAGGAAGATCCTCGCGCGAAGAGAGCACCCCGCACCCGCCCAGCGCCAGGGCGCCCGCGCCGACGCCGGCGAGCTTGAGGAACTCCAGGCGGGTTAGTGCCGGGCTCATGACGCGCGCTCCAACTCGCGCTCTATGCGCGCCCTGTCGAAGCCCACGATCCACTTGCTCCCTATCTTCAGGACGGGCACGCCCGTCTGTCCGGTTTTGCGGACGAGTTCCCGGGCCGCTTTCGGGTCCTTCTCCACGTTGATCTCCTTGAAAGGCACCCGCCTCTCCTTCAGGTACCGCGCCGCCCGCTTGCACCAGGGGCACGTCGATGTGCCGAACAGGATGACTCGGCTCATATCAGCTCCTTACGATGTTAATGGTCATGTAGCAACTCAACGGATTCATCGTACCGCGCCGCACAACGGCGGGCGTCTTCTACGCCTCGCTCACGTACCGCAGCGCCGCCTGCTTCAGGTCGTCGCTTCTGAGGCCTACCCGCCGTCGGCTATGACGTAGGCGCCGCAACCCAGATCTTCGTTCAGTACCTCTCTAAAGAACACGGCGCTAGCTCCCCGCGATCTCGTCGACCACGCGGGTGAGGTCCTCGCGGACCTGCTCTGCGATAGGCCCAAGTTCCTCGTTGCCGACGATCGAGAGCATCGTAGCCGGCTCGACCGCGGCCACGCGCGTACGACCCTCTCGCTCGTAGACCACGACGTTACACGGCAGAAGCGTCCCCAGGTCGGGCTCGGCGTCGAGGCCCTGCCTGGCCAGGGGCGGGTTGCAGGCGCCGAGGATCACGTACGGCTCGCGCTCGATGCCGAGCTTCTCCTCGAGCTTTGCCTTGACGTCTATCTCGCTGAGGATCCCGTAGCCGGCTTCCTGCAACAGGTCGCGCGCCTTCTCGACCGCCTCACCGAACGGCAGACTCGTGTCCCTCACGATTGCATAGTCGGTTGTCTTCACTATTGCCTCCTTCGCTCTTCTGAGTTTTTTCGGCACTAACGCTGCTGGATCTGCCGGAAGATCCAGACGACCAATGCGACGATCAGGGCCAGCACGAGCACCCAGAACACGAGCGCGGAGAGCATGCCGAGCACGCCGCCTCCCATCATGGTGCCACCCATCATCTGTCCCATGCCGCCCATCATGCCGCCACCAGAGAAGGACCCGACCAACAGCAGCGCGACCACCGCGCCGATCAGCACCCCCACAAGCAGCTTGAGATTGTCACCCATCCTTCGCACCTCCAATAGAGTATTTACTACTCTATCGTTATATAACAATATAAAGCGCTGTCAAGGGTCTGGGGCCGGCATGGGGCATTCGTGAGTCGGGCTTAACTTCGAGTCGTTGCGTCGAACTGATCGAGCTCGGCGACGAGCCGGTCATAGATCGAGCCGCACGCGAGATCGCAAAGCTCGAAGATGGACTCGTCGATAATCCGGTAGTAGGCGCTGGTACCTTGCTTCCTACGACCCAGGACACCGGCGTCGAGCAATACTGATAGGTGCTTGGAGACGTTCGCCTGAACAGCTCCAGTCTCCCTAACCAGCTCCGAGACGGTCTTCTCGCCGTCCATCAGGGCGTAGATGAGCCTCAGCCTCATCGGCTCCGAAAGGGCCTTGAACCGTTCGGACACCTTCTCCAGGGCAGCGCCGGACAACTTGCGCTTCGTATATCCTGGCATCTTTCCTCGACCTCCGTCTCGTCCTATCTCAACTCGAAAACATTTATCGCTATACTACCGCATAACGATGCTGTCATCTATAGAGACTCGTGCGCGGGGACATCTCCAGTCCGGATCCGTCCGCGGCGTCGAGTGAGATAACGTTGCAAACTCTCACCGGAATTAACTTTCCGGCACGAATTTGGCCCGAAACGCTGGCCGAAGGAACCCGAAACGTGCAGGATGAGCCCCGGAAACTCGTAACGTGAAAGATCCGCGGGTCTGATCGACGTCAGCTGCGGCACCGGGCTAGCCCGGATTATTCATAAGCGTTACCGAAAGCTAGCGAAAGAGCATGCCATGGACGTTGTCCTGGATGCCCAGAGGCCAGATGCAGCCGGACCTTCGTGAGCAGCTCTCTGACCCTCCCGCCGACCTTGATGAGGGACAGCCGCAAGGTATCCAACTGCATCCGTCTCGCTCCACTTGCAACCAACCTTCTCCTCAAGGTGTCCAGCAGCCAGTAGGCCGCGGCGTGCAACAAAAGCCTGAACTGGTTGGCGATGAATCGATGGCAGCTGAGCCTATCGGCTTTGAGAGCCAACTTGAAGTCCTTGATGTGGTTCTCGCTCTGTGCGCGCCCTACGTACCATTCGTAGAGTTCCTTTGGCTCCTCGGTTCTCGTGCTCACGACGAAGCGGGTATTAGTCCCCTTCTCCATCGCCTCGGCCTTGTAGACGACCCTGCGCTCACGCTCCCAGCTTGCAGCTGCGTAGAGACCTGCGGAGAAGAGCCTGACCTTCTCGCCCTCGGTCTGGTGGTCCTCTTTGGCCTCATCGAGTAGATCCTCGGCGAGCCTTTCGAGACGTGGGTTGGTGATCAAGCCCACGGTGTAGATGATGCCTTCGGCTTCGCAGTAGTCGTAGAGAGCGGGCACGGCGAAGCCGGCGTCCGCCCTTATCTCTATCTCCACTTCAGGCCATCTCTAGCGTAAACGGATTACGATACGCTTCAAGAAAGCGACCGCCGAGTTGCTCGCGTGGGTGTTACCAGCCCTCAAGAGCGCGCCGATCAGGTGCCCACTCTCGCCGTCAAAGACGAGAAGTGGATGGTACATGTGCTGGCGATAATAGCCGTGGTAGTAGCTGCCTTGCTGCTCTCCGTGGGTGGGGTCGTCGGTGGCGTCGAAGTCCAAGAGCACCTTCTCCGGAGTGCCGTGTGTCTCTCGCTGTTGGAGGTAGAGCTCAAAGAGCGCTTCGGCTATCTGGTGGCAAGAGCGGCTGTCGACCGCGTTCTCCAGGCGCGAGATGGTCGGCTGGCTGGCGAGGTCCACTCCGCTCTCTGGTAAAGAGCCGCACACCAGCTTGAGCAAGGGGTCTTCCCGCAAGGAGTTCGAGTCGTTCTGGTCCTCGTAGCCGCACGCTATCTGGAAGACGCGCTGGCGGATGAGCGAGGTCAGAGAGTGTCGTCCTTGCCTCTTTCGCCACTCTGGCACGCAAGAGGCGAGAGCTTCACACAAACCCAACTCCGAATCCGCCTCCGCTAGCCAGAGAAGCCCTCCGTCTGAGGTGATGCGCCCTCCGTCGAAGGCGGCTTCCAGAGCGAGCGCACTCTGCGTCTCAAAACGCATCTTTTGTGTGGCACAATCGTTCACTAGAGGGAGCCTCCTTCAGTTACTGTCGAGTCTTCGAACAACCCGACCATAGCGGGGAAGGCTCCCTCTCTTCAACTACCTTCGTGAATAATCCGGGGTAGAGCACTTCCTGGCACCGTCTCTTGAGGAGGGACAGGTGGTAGTGCTCGATGGACTCGGGGCGCACAGGACAGAGAAGGTCAGAGAGCTCGTGGAAGCCAGAGGTGCAGATCTTGTGTTCTTGCCCTCCTACTCGCCGGACTTGAACCCCATAGAGGAGGCTTTCAGCAAGATAAAGGACATGGTGCGTAAGGTAGGGGCTCGCACCCGCGAAGCGCTGGAGGAAGCGATAGCCATGGCGCTAAGTGCGCTAACGCCTGAAGACGTGGCAGGCTGGTTTGCCCATGCTGGGTATCGGCCGCAGGATCAACCTTTATGAGTACCGCTGTGAGGGCTGAGACTATGCAGGATCGTGGATATGGATTTCCGAGAACACTCCTTCTACGCACTCGCGTGAATAAGGAAGGGCCGGGGCCACTTGGAGAGATCCC
>JADDPV010000154.1 GCA_016781705.1 Rubrobacter sp. | reverse complement strand
CGCCCGAGGGCTTCTCGGAGGTGCGTGACGCGCTCGACGGCGCGGGCATCCCCTACGAGAACGCCGAGATCACCATGGAGGCCCAGAACAGCATCGAACTCGACGCCGCAACCGCCAGGCAGACCCTGCGCCTCATCGACGCGCTCGAGGAGAACGACGACGTCCAGGAGGTCTACGCCAACTTCGACATCTCCGACGAGGTCATGGCGGTTACGATCGACGAAGAAATAAAGTAACCCCAGATCACCCAATCCAGCCCGCTTCTCTCACGTACGGAGGGGCGGGCTTTTTCGTGCCCGCTAACCCGATGTCGTTCGTATAACACCCTGATCTGGGCCGTAATGGGGGTGCGTGAAGGATACGCAACTAGCAAACCTTCAGCACGAAGCTTAGATAGTCCTGTTGCATCCAACAGACAGATAAGGCGCCTTACGTACAACGGATAAGGATGGCGTGGAAAACAATCGCCCGACAAGAAAGCTGCGGGGAGCAGGATAGAAGCGCGCGACTCCGGAACCCCCACGGGAGACAGAAATCGGCTGAAAGTTATCCTTCGTAACGAGTGCCGTAACGTTTGGGAGACAGGTTTCCGGTAAAGTAGTGTTGTGGCAGAAGATACAACGGAACAGGGCAGAGAAATCGGTAGGATTAACCGTCCTACTACCACCTGGCTTGCTTGGTCGCTCGCCGGCCTGACTTTGGTCATGTTCGTGGCCACCATCCCGCTGTGGTTCCTCGCTCGAGGCGCCGACCTTCCCAGCAGCTGGAGGGCCGATCTTGGAGTTGGTAGTCTGCTGGGAGGAGCCCTGTTTTTGGCCTTCCCGCTGGTCGGTGCCCTGATCGCATCCAAGCGTCCCGAGAACGCCGTGGGCTGGCTCTGCCTGGTGGTAGGCTTGATTTGGACGCTCATCGGTGTGCTCGAGTACTACAGCTACTACGGAGCGGCCACCCCGGGTTCGGTCCCCTTCCCGGTCGCGATGGCCGGGATAAGCGACTGGATGTGGGTGCCAGCGATGGGGCTCTTGGGAACCTACGTCCTGCTGCTCTTTCCGGACGGGAGGCTCCCTTCGAGGAGGTGGCGCCCCCTGGCGTGGCTCTCCGGCGCGGTGATCCTGCTGCTCAGCGTCTGCGTCATGCTGGCGCCCGGGCGGCTGGGGAACCTCGCGGGGGTGCGCAAACCTTTCGCATTAGAGGGGGCCGATTGGCTGGTGGGCGGAGCGTACGCGCTCCTGCCGCTGCTGCCCTTGTGCATGCTCGCCTCGGCCCTGAGCCTGGTGATGCGCTACCGGCGTTCCGGCGGGGAGCAGAGACAGCAGATCAAGTGGATGGCCTTCGCCGCCTCGGTGGTGGTCGTGTTGTACGCGATAGCCATGCTCGTCTCGTTCGTCTTCCCCGAGGAGTCGTGGACCACCGCGGGTACGGTATGGTGGTTGAACCTCTTGACGTACGCGGTACTTTTGAGCTTCACGCTAGTACCTATCGCCGTGGGCGTCGCGGTCCTGAAGTACCGCCTCTACGACATAGACGTACTGATCAACCGCACCCTCGTCTACGGCTCCCTCACCGCGATGCTGGCCTTAATCTACGTGGGCGGCGTGGTAGGCCTGCAGGCCTTCTTCCGTGCCGTTACGGGCCAGGAATCCACCCTGGCCGTCGTGGCGTCTACCCTGGCGATCGCTGCCCTCTTCAACCCTTTGCGTCAGCGGGTGCAAGGGTTCGTTGATCGGCGCTTCTACCGTAGCAAGTACGACGCCGCCAAGACGCTCGCCGCCTTCAACGCCCGGTTGCGCGACGAGACGCAGCTGGACACTTTGGTCCATGATCTGGCGGGCGTGGTGAGGGAGACGATACAACCGACGCACGTCTCACTATGGCTGCGATCTCCCGAAGGTCGGGCGAACGAGAAAGTATCAGGAACTACCGAGAAGGTTCGCTCGTAGCGGTTCGGTAACCCCCTGGCAGACGAGGTCGTGGCGGAGGTCGCCTCATAGCTGGTAGACCAGTCGGCGTCCACGCGCTCTCGGCGGTCGGCCAAAGCCGACCGTCTCTTTTACCGCCTCTCTGAGGGAGTAGCCTGATGGATCCGAAGCGGAGGTTCTCGGGCAGGGTTCTCTCTTCCTCCTACGCGCCCGCGGCCGGAGAGCCGAGCCACGACGGCATGGTTCGCGAGCTTTGGCGCCTCCTCCGGGAGCACGAACGGGATGCCGGTGTGACGCTCGAGTGCGGCACGAAGGTCTACTATGGATCCGTTGCGCACGGCTAGGCGACGGCCCCAGGCCCTCCGGGTGATCTGGCGCGGTCGAGCCGGGGATCCATCGACCGAAAGCGATGCACTCACCTCGCGCCGAGGCGGATAAGCGTCGAGGTCGAGCTGGCCCGCCGGGGCGCGATCGGGCAGGAGATCACGATGGAGCCGATTCAGAGGGAGATACAGGAGCAGCAAGGAGTACCCGTACGGCCGCACGCGCGGACCCTGGCCCTTAGGGCGATTGTAGGTGTCGTGCTTGTGGTTGCCCTCTTCCTTCTCCTGTGGCTGACCGGTTGGGAGGAGAGCCTCTGGGGGCTCTTCTCCGACAGGGAGCGCCTGCAGCGTGTGGTGGACGATGCCGGACTTCTGGCCCCGGTAGTCTACTTGGTCTTCCTGGTGATCCAGGCGGTTCTGGCGCCTCTGCCAGCGCCGGCCCTGGCCATGGGGGGCGGCTACTCGTTCGGGATCTACCAGGGGTTCTTACTGACCTGGCTCGGTGCGCTCTTGGGCGGTGTGATCTCGTTCTGGATCTCCCGCTGGCTAGGACGAGACTTTGTGGCCGGCACCGAGCGGATGCAGAGGCTAGATCGCTACGTAGATCAGCACGGGACGATCACGATCTTCGTCCTGCGGCTCCTGCCCCTCGTCTCCTTCGACGTAATAAGCTACGCCGCCGGCCTGAGCAGCATCCCGTTTTGGAAGTTCTTTCTGGCCTCCGCGCTGGGGATGGTGCCCGGTACCCTGGCCTTCGTATACCTCGGCGGTGCCTCGTCGAGCACGGGTTTCGCGCTCGCCCTCATCGGTCTCTCCGTCCTTGCGATCGTCGCCTACCTGTACCAGAGGCGTAGGCTGAAGCTCCGCCGCCGGGTGAGGTGACGCGCACGCCCGTCGGCGTTTCCCGTCTCGGGCCGCTTCCGGTACTATTCTCCGAGGTTTGTATGAGAAGCAAGTGGGCTATTGGCATCGCGGTCGATCTCGGTCCCCTGGCGGCGGCTTGTCCGGCCGTCCTAGTGGAGATGCCCGCCCGGACCGGCCGGCGCGCGTGAGGGGTTTCGTAACCCTGGTGGCGGTCCTGGCAACCCTGCTGCTGGGGCTCGCCTGCTCTCCCGGGGAGGTTGGCCAAGAGAACCGCGAGGACGAGGGCGGGGAGCGCGAGAACATTATCAGGGCCTCCGGCCGGCAGGACGGTGATACGGAAGTGGAGAAGGAGGCGGATGCGGGGCTCGGCGAGGCCGTCAGGGCGGGAGGCGTCTCCCTCCGCATCTTCGACGTGCGCTCCAGGGACCGCATTTACGCGATCTCCGGTCCGGGGGCGAGGCCGGCGACCAAGGGTGGCGGCTTCGGCGAGTTCGTGGCGGTGGATTACGTGGTCAGGAACGTCTCGGGCTCGCCGCTCACTACCAGGGGGCGGGCCACGCTAGTGGACGACCAGGGGAACGCCTACGAGCAAGTCGGGATCGAGCCCCCCGCTGGCGGTGTGGACGGCATGGAGCTCGGAACGGACCAGAAGCGGGCCTCCACGATGTTCTTCCAGGTACCCAACGGCACCTACCCCGAGTGGCTGGAGGTGCGTAAGCCCGGGGACGTGGTGCGCATCGATCTCCTAGAGACCCACCAGGACGAGATTCCCCCAGAGGATTACCTGCACGTCTACCACGCGTACTTCAACGAGAACGCGAGCGAGGAGGCCTACGAGATGATAGATCCCTCCTCCGTGCAGCGGATCACCCTGGGTGAGTGGCTCACTTTTTTCGAGCCCCTTTGGGGCGAGCGCTACGTGAACCTAGACGGCCTCAGGCGCGTCTCGTCAATGGGAGATCGGGCCACCTTCGCGGTGGAGAGGACCCTCTACGACGAGGACGGCGACCCGGTGCCTGACCCCGAGATCGACGACTCCGTCGTCCAGGAGATGGTCAGGACCGGCGACGAATGGCAGCTGGTGATGGGAGACGACCTGGCCTCCGACATCATCGCCGTCATAGGGCCGGACGAAACACCCAGGCCCGAGACCACCGTCCCAGAGACGACGGTCCCAGAGACGACGGTCCCAGAGACGACGGTCCCAGAGACGACGGTCCCAGAGTTTACCCAGCTTCCGCCCGTAACCACCCCGGAGACCGTCCCCGAGCGCACGCAGCCGGTCGAGGCCAGCACCCCCGAAGCGACCACGGCAGAGACGACGGAGGCCGTGACGGATCAAGGGCCCGATGAGGTGTTGGCCTCCCAGTACGAGCTGATCAACGCGGGCGATTACGACTCGGCTTACGCGCTCTTCGACGAGAGGAGCCAGGCGCTCGTCTCAGCGGAGCAGTACGGCGCCTACTTCGCCTCCCTGGCCCCCTACGAGATAGCGGGCTACTCGTTCTCCTCGGTCCAGATCCAGGGCGAGACGGCGATAGTGGTCGTCGACCTCACCGTCTCGAGCTCGGCCGGCGTGGAGCGCTACCAGGTATCCCAGCAGATGGTCCTGGAAGATGGGGGCTGGCGTGCCGTGATGCGCCCCGAGCAGGTCGCTTCTTTCACCGCGGCGGGCTAAGCGTCAGGTCCGACCCGGGCGAAAGTGGAGCCTCGCCTCCTCGACTGGTAGCTCGCCTGCCGTGAGGTACGTTCGGGCGGGTGGCGTAGTGGGGGTCTCTCGAGGACGCACAAGATGTAGAAGCGGATGCAAGGTCAGGTGGTAGGAGGTAACCTTAAGGTATGCTCGCGACCGGTCGCAAGGGACACACCATACTCGGGATCGACCCGGGGACCGCGACGATGGGGTGGGGGGTAATCCGCCAGGAGGGTGGCCGCCTGCGCTACGTGCAGCACGGGGCGATCACGACCCCCCCCGACTGGGAGATGCCGCGGCGGCTCGGGCGGCTCTTCGACGGCGTGACGGAGCTGGTGCGCGGCTACCGGCCGGAGGCGGTCGCCGTCGAGGAGTTGTTCTTCAACACCAACGTGACCACCGCGATCACGGTCGGGCAGGCGCGCGGGGTCGCGCTGCTGGCCGCCTACAAGGCCGGGATAGAGGTCAGCGAGTACACCCCGTTGCAGGTCAAGCAGGCGATCACCTCCTACGGGAGGGCGGACAAGCGGCAGGTGCAGGAGATGGTCAAGGCGCTTTTGAACTTGCCGGCCATACCGCGCCCCGACGACGCGGCCGACGGCCTGGCCATC
>JADDPV010000042.1 GCA_016781705.1 Rubrobacter sp. | reverse complement strand
TCTTCACTATCACGCGGGGGCGACGAGTACCGGGACTCCTGGCGCTCCTCGGATTCGTTCCGATGTTGTCACCTCGGCCGGGCCCCGGACAACGGCCCCCGGTGCGCCCCAGGAACGCTTCCCAGGCTACGCTTGTAAGCTGCCACGCTCTTCGTACTCGGGTATGAGGCGTGCTTTACGCGCGCCGACGGGGAGGACGTGTCGAACTCGTACCCGAGACACTGTCGCACCACGCGGTCGGCTAGCTCCGGGGTCACCATACGCTCCCCCAGGCACAACACCTGGCAGTCGTTGGACAGTATGGACCTCTCGATCGAGTACGGGTTGACGGCAACCGCGGCGCGGATCCCGCGCACCTTGTTGGCGGATATGGCCTCACCCAGGCCCGTGCCGCCAGAGAGCACGGCCCTGTCTGCCTCGCCCCGGGCGATCGCCTCGGCGGCCTTTATGCAGATGATCGGGTACTCGGTCTTGTCGCTCTCTCGTCCGCCACGCCGAAGTCGCGGACTTCCTTCACGCGCAGGTCGTCCCGAAGCCTCTCCTTTATGAAGTTCTTGAGGTTCACTCCGCATCGTCGGAGCCGACCGCCATCACATACCGTTTGTCGTCCATCGCTCCACTCCTCTCCGATGGGCGGGACTTCCGGACGCCGCGGGCTCAAAGGCCTTTCTAGAGGGTCTTATGAACTTCCGTGCTCAGAGACGGTAGCATTGGCGCATGAGTACCCGAAAGCCGTACCCGAGTGATGTTTCCGATGAGGAGTGGGCCTTCGTCATCCCTTACCTGACGCTCGTCCGAGAAGACGCCCCCCAGCGCACCCACGGCCTGCGCGAAGTGTTTAACGCCTTGAGGTGGCTGGTGCGAGCGGGCGCCTCCTGGCGGATGCTGCCGTACGACTTCCCGCCGTGGGAGGCTGTCTACCAGCAGACCCAGAGGTTGCTCTCCGCCGGGGTCTTCGAGGCGATGGTCCACGACCTACGTGCACTGCTGCGCCTGGCCTCCGGCCGCGGCCCTAACCCGCCGGCCGTGGTGCTGGACAGTCGCACCCTACCTCGACACCTGAGAGCGGGCATCGGGGCGGCTACGACGGGGCCAAGCGCAAGAAAGGTCCAGCGGCTGGTGTCGAAGGGAAAAGGGAGACGCACTGGCCTCCGGTACGGCGGCGTCAAGCCGCCGTTACGCAGGAGGTTCGGTACCGTTGCACACCGCTATAGAGATCTTTTGTTGTCTTCGTCACAACCAAACCTGTGGGGAAGGTAAAGACGGGTTGAGACGCGACCGGCGTTACAGCTGGCAGTTCGTGTGTGTAAAAGGCGCCGTTCTGCTGATATCTTGGATTCTGTTCGTGGGGTGTGAGACTGGCGTGCCGACGGAAGCCAAGGAAGCCCTGGCACGTCTCCCTCAGGCCCAATCCATCCGTATTCAGAACGATTGGACCGGCCTCTCTCCGGCTGCGCCCCTTGAAGCACACTACACCCTCCAACGCACGGCGGCTGGTTTCTCCGGGAAGGCCAGCTTCGCCGCGGGCGGATACGGGGGGCATCCCCGGAGGGCACTCCGGGAGATCGAGATCCCCTCCGAAGCGGCCCACACCTTCCTGCAGATGCTCTCGGAAGCTCCCATAAGAGCGGGCCGCTACGAGCCGACGATCACCCATACCGATGACTATCCGTCCATTCGCATCGAGCTTGAGACCGAAACCGAGAGGGTGGTGTTTTTCAGCGAGTCGCAAGGAGCGGGTCATGTCCCGTGGGGAGTCACGCTGAAGGGCAAAACCTACGTGAGCAGGTCAGATGTTCCGGCGCGAGCCCTTGCGACGCTGAGCCCGTATCTCGAACGCGAGGCGTTGGAGAGATTGGAGGCCGAGGTGGAGGCCGAGGCCTAGCGGCACCACCCGTCGGGGGGCCCTGCGGCCTCGACAAGGACGGGACGGCGTGCGACACCCTTTGGTAGCCCACGGAGTGGTTACGGTATGGCGATCACGGCTACTATCGACAGGTTCGAGGGGGACGCGGCGGTGCTCCTCGTGAGCGAGGGAGAGGCAGTGGTGAACGTGCCCCGCTCTTGCCTGCCCGAGGACGCGAAGCAGGGCGACGCGCTGTACTTGGAGGTTGTAATCGCCACAAGGCGACCGTAGAGCGGCGCGAGGACGTCAGGGCGAAGATCGAGCACCTCAAGAAGCGACGCGGCCGGGAGGCTTGCGCGGTCCTTCGCGGGGCTCACGTAGCCCGAGCGGTGGGGGCAGGAGGAAGACCGACTCGGCTCATACACTTCGGAGCCCGAGAGGAGGCCCAGGGCACCTCGGAGATGGACCTGAAGGGCCCCTACCGCCTCGATGGTAACAAGGGCGGCGTGGCGTACGAGGAGCTTGCCTGAGAAGATGGGTAACGACAAGTTAGGCAAGCCCTGTAGGACGGTCGAGCAATGAGCGACGCCAAGCCCCACCTCAAGACCCTCGAAGAGATCGAGCGCGACTGCATCCCCGGCCTCGTGGAGGTGCTCCGGGAGGAGGGCCTCGATGGCGCGAGGTACGCCCTGTGGGACATGATGGGGTGGCACCGCGATTACAGCCCCGCCGCCTGGAGGAGGCGGGCCAGCGCCGAGCAGAAGCACATAGGTTGGGAGATGACCGTAAGAATCGAGAGGATCCCCTGCGCCGTGCTGCGCGAGGCCCACGAGCGGCAGATCGAGGAGGCGATGGACGCCCCCTCCGAGGGGCCGGAAGGGTTCTGTAGGAGCTACCTGGACTGAACCGGGGACCGATCACCCCCCTCGGGGCCGTCCGAGCCTCGCCCCACCTCGAGCAGCAGGCTCGCCAAGGTGAGGCCGAGTCCCCGCCTCCCCTTCTAGGCGCTAACCGAATCCTGCGGCTCTTACCGGGCTAAAGAAGCCGCCTATCCTTCTGCGGAGCGCTTCTGCGGGGCCTTTATGGGTGGCCTTGCGGTGGCAAGCCCGTCCCCGCCACCGCACGGCTACGGCCCTAGCCCGAACTCGGCCAGCACCGGCAGGTGGTCGGAGGCCGAAGCCACTTCGGCGGGCTCCGCGACCACCCGGCACCTGCTCAGGGCCCCGGCCAGCGGCGGGGCCGCGAACACGTAGTCCAGGCGCACCCGCGGGCCGGTCGAGGGGAGCGTGAAGCCGTCCTCCTCCGGGTGCGTCTCGCGGAAGCAATCGACGTAGCCCGCATCCAGCAGCGGCTTGAGCGCCCGGCGCGGGACGCGGCCCAGCTGGAACCAGGTCTGCGCCCTGACCCACAGCGGCGCGCCCGCCAGTAGGGCACGGTCCCCCGGGGCCACGGCGTTGAAGTCACCGGCGAGCAGGTGCCGATCCCCCGGCGCCGTCCGCCGGACGTGCCGGAGCAAGGCGCGCACCTGGTGGGTGCGCCACCGCTCGAAGAACCACGGGTAGTAGGCGGCCAGGTGCACCCCGTAGACCGTCAGCGGAAGGCCGTCGGCGGGCCGGACGGTCGCCTCCACGCAGCCCGGCCACACGGGCCACGGGCGGAGCGTGCGGAAGCCGAGGATCGGCAAGCGGCTGAGCAGGCCCACCCGCAGCGGTATGCGCCCCCGGCCCTCGGCAAGGCGGGGGGCCATCCCCAGCGCCGCGGCGATCCGGCGGAACGAGGCCGCCTCCCGCGCTTCCTGCACGACAGCGACGTCCGGGGCGGCCGCCCGGATCACCTCGACGATCTCCGCCTCGCGCCCCTCCCCGCCCTTGAGGATGTTGTATGTCAACAGGCGCATCTTCACCGACGCCATTATGGCCGCCGACGCTTCGCGGTGCCTTACTCCTTGCGACGGCCTCCAGGAGGACACCGAGTACTACCGGGCCGGAGGGCAAGGACCCTCAGGACAGTAGTGCAGGCAATGGAAGAAGCGCGCAGGCGCCCTTGTTCGACCCTCGGATCTACCCCCGGTACCCCCGATGAGAGCCATCCACGACCGCCGGTACCGGGGGTAGAAAGAGCGTTCGTAGGATCTGTAAGGGTACGGCCGAGGTGAGGGCTCCGGCGCGGAGTCGATGAACGAGGGAGCCGAGCCCCGCCTTATCGGGGCTCGGCGAGACCCGGAGCGGAGCCATAGTGCTCCTCGTGTAGGAGGTCTGCCAGGGGTTTGCGTCCCCGCGGAAGCGCCGCTCTGCCACGAGGTGGGTTCCGGGCGGGATGGCCCAGCGAGAGCGCGGTCCTGACCAGCCGCTCGTCCGGTATCCCAAGGATCCTCTTCGTGGCCCCACGGCCGTCGCCAGCGAACCATCCGACCGCTGCCCCGAGCCCGTGGGCGGCAGCGGCGAGGGAGATCCTCTCCGCCGAGCGGCCTTCGTCGAAGGTTTCTTGTTCGAACTTGGCGGGGTCTCCGGCCATCACCAGCACGATCCCCACCGCCGCGCCCGCCAGTTACCGGGCGTAGCCGTCCAAAACGGCGAGCCTCTCTAATGTCCCGCGGTCGCGCACCACCAGGAACTCCCAAGGCTGGCGGTTCCTGGCGCTGCCGGACCAGCGTGCCACCTCCAAGACGTCGTCCAGCGCCTCTCGGCTCACGGGCTTCCGCTCGAAGGAGCGCACGGTCCTGAGGGACTCGAGGAAGGCGACCGGGTGGTCCGGGTATCGGGTTAGCTCCATAGGCCGGAGGAGTTACCCTTCAAGCGGCCCGAACTCCTTGGCGTCGGAGGCGTCGTAGATCTCGACCTCCATACCGCGCCGCACCATGCGCTTGCCCAGCCTGGGGAAATCCGCCACGTCCACGTCGAGGGCCTCCCCGCCCACCAGGTAGACCAGATCCTCATCGTCCGAGGGGTTGCGCAGGTGGTGGGCGACCTGCGGGGCGGCGAAGCCCACGAAGTCGCCCGCGCCGACCTCGTGCTCCTCGTCGCCTATCTCCGCGACGCCGCGCCCGAGAGGACGTAGATCCACTCCTCCTCGCGGTGGTGGGAGTAGTAGACGAACGACTCCTTCCCGGGCGGCACGTGCACGCGGCTGACGCCCACCCTGGAGAGCCCGACCAGCGAGCTCAGGCGCGTGCCGAAGAGCTCCGAGTTCGGGTTCCACGGGTGGGAGAACCGGGTCGCTTCCTCTTCCGCCTCTCGTGCCCTGACGACGAACCTGTCCTGCGCCACGAGACGCACTCCTTTCGGTGGCCTGCAACTACCCGAAGCATATCGGAATCCGGCGCCTCAACTCCGCCTATAGGTCGCAGACAGCAGCTCTGTGGCGTTCTTGGTGAAACGGGGAAACGGAGGCCTCGTAGCGGCCGTGGAGGGCCGTCGAGCGATAACGAAACCTCACAACGCACCAAGAACGACCCTCGGTAGGGGCACTCGGGCCCGTCGCGACCGCTCATCATCAAGAAGCCGACAGAACCGACATCGTGAGTAGGGATGCTCCCGTTACGCCCACTCAATAAACCGGGTCCGAATACCGGTTCAAGAAGTCCC
>JADDPV010000213.1 GCA_016781705.1 Rubrobacter sp. | reverse complement strand
GAGTCGCAGCAGCCGACGTGACCGCAGACGAGGCATTCCCGGAGGTGGACCCACCGGTCGCCGGTTCGTAGGCAATCCTCGCAGCCCTGGGCCGAGGGCTGCACCCCGTCGTTGATCTGGTCCAGGTGAGTGCAGGTAGCCAAGAGGTTCTCCTATCTGATGTTGGCTTCGCTCTTCGGGGCAAAGCTATTCTGGGCTCGTCTCATGCGACTCGTCGAGGTTCGCTGCGCCCAGAGCGCCCGCGAGGTCGTTGTGGCGCAGCACGCTCTCGATGCGGCCGTCCCGGACGACGAAGACGGAGCCGACGGTCTGACCGCCGGTCGCCTCGCCCGTTTCTGTGGAGCGCCACTGCGCCTCCTGCTCGACGACCACGGTGCCGGCCTGGTGGAAGACGCGCCGGGGTTTGAGGCGGATGTTCGCGCGATCTACCCACTCGCGCAGCAGTTGCGCGCCGCGGCCAGTCCCGCGCGGACCGCCCACGGCGACGTCCGGGTGCGACAGCGCGACCAGGCGATCTGCGTCGCCAGCGTTCAGGGCCGCGTGCCAGGCTTCGACGACTCGAACTTCCGGGGCGGAGGCCATTTATCTCCTGTCTGGTCGGGGTGTGTTCGGCTGTGCACATTTCTCCTCTCTAAGCTGGGGCCGGGCCGGGTTCCCCTTCGGCGCGGCGCTGCCCTTCGGTACCCTGCGCCGCTTCCGGGTGCCCTTTGCCTTCTATCATGATCGCCGCGGCGATCGCGCTCGCCACGGCGAGGCCGGCGGCGACGAGCATGGCGACGCGGAAGGCCGCCACGAACGACTCCGCGACCGCCTCCTCTACGGCCGCGGCCGTCTCGCCGCTCACGTCGCCCGGCGTCTCCGCCGCCCCCAGGTTTACCTTCTGCGCCTCGAGCTGCTGTCGCGCCGCGGGCGGGAGGTCCAGCGCCTCGACCCGGGAGTCCAGGGAGCTAGAGAACACGAGGAAGATGAAGATGCCGAGGACCGGGATGGAGAGCAGGCCCGCCGTGCGAGAGACGGCGTTGTTCACGCCGGACGCCAGCCCCGAGTGTCGCCCCTCGACCGAGTTCAGCGCCGTTGTCGTGAGCGGCGCTATCACCAGCGACATCCCGAGGCCCTGCATCACGATGGCGGGGAAGAACGTCGTCCAGTAGGAGCCCTCGGTCCCCGGCAGGGCGAAGAGGACGAAGCCCAGAGCGGCGACGACGGGCCCCACCATCAGCGGCAGCTTCGCGCCGTAGCGCGTCACCAGCCCGCCGGCCCAGCGCGAGAGCAGGAACGTGATGATCACGAACGGCAAGAACGCGCTCCCGGCCAGCGTCGCCGAGTAGCCGTGCACCTGTATCAGGAGGAACGGCAGGAAGTACAGCGAGCCCCCCAGCCCCGCGTACAGGAGCAGCGTCAAGAGGTTCGCCCCGCTGAAGTTGCGCGAGCGGAAGAGCGAGAGCGGCATCATCGGCTCTTGGGAGCGCCGCTCGGCGAGGAAGAACCCGACCAGGCCGCCGACCCCCAGGATGAGGGCGGCGAGGACGAGGGGGTCCTGGAAGCCGTTGCTCTGCGACTCGATCAGGCCAAAGACCACCCCGCCCAGGCCCAGGGTCGCGAGCACCGCGCCGGGGATGTCCAGCCTCCGCGCGTCCGGGTCGCGGCTCTCCGGGACGTGCCGGGCCACGATGGCGAGCACCGCCACGGCGAGGGGGACGTTGATCAGGAACGCCGCCCGCCAGGAGACGTTCTCGACCAGGTAGCCGCCCAGCACCGGCCCCAGGGCCGCCGTGATGCCGCTGAAGCCCGACCAGGTGCCGATAGCCTTGCCGCGCGCCTCGCCCTCAAAGGAGGCGCTGATGATCGCGAGCGACCCCGGCACCAGGAGCGCCCCGCCCACGCCCTGTATCGCCCGCGCGACGATGAGCTGCTCGGGGTTCATGGCGGCGCCGCAGCCGACGGAGGTCAGGGCGAAGATCACGACGCCGAGAGAGTAGATGCGCTTGCGGCCGTAGTGGTCGCCCAGAGAGCCGCCGACCAGGATCAGGGCGGCCAGGAACAGGGCGTAGGACTCGACGATCCACTGCGCGTCCACGGCGGTCGCCTCGAGTCGCGCCTGTATCTGCGGCAGCGCCACGTTGGTGACCGTGCTGTCGATAAAGGCCATCGCAGAGCCGATAATGGTGGCGGCCAGGATCCAGGGCTCGGATCTGCGGGAACAGGGCGTGTCCGCCTTTCCGGATAGGATCACGCCTTCGTCGCAAGGGGGCCTGCCGATGTTCGCCACCCTGACCTCCCTCCTAGAACGATGAACCCGGCCCCTTCAAGAACTCCGCCTCCTCGGGCGTCGTGTCCCGGCCTAAAATGGCGTTGCGGTGCGGGAACCGCCCGAACCTCTCGACGATCTCCATGTGCCCGACGGCGTACGAGGTGACGTCCGTCGCCCCCGGCTCGCCTGCGAGGAGCCGGAACAACTCCACCGAGCGGCGCTGGTCCTCGAGCTCCTCGCTGTGCATGAACGGCATGTACAGGAAATTGCGCAAGAGGGGCGGAAGCTCCCGGTCGAGGGCGCGTTCGACGGCGTAGCGGGCCACCTCGCGCGCCTTCTCGTCGGTGGCGTAGGTGCGCGGGTCGCCGCGGAACATGTTGCGCGGGAACTGGTCGAGCACGATGACGAGCGCCGCGGCCCCGCGCGCGTCCTCCATCCAGCCGTCGTACTCGCCCGCGGCGGCCTCCTCGTAACCTTCTAGGAAGCGGGTGCGCACCTCCTCGTCGAACTCGGGGTTGCGCTCGAACCAGGCCGCCCGGAACTCGCCGTAGCCAGGCTCGCCTTCACGGCCGAACCAGAAGTTCAGGACGGTCTCCGGGCTGATCCGACCCGGTTTCGCTCTTATTTGCCGCAGCAGGTCCGCGGCGTCGTAGGTATCCCAGCTCTCCGCAATCTTGCCGTCCGAGATACGGAACATGCCGAAGTTGGGGATCGTCACCTGCCTAGCGGTCGGGGGGACGCCCAGGAACTCTCCCCGGTGGGTGGCGTGCGTCGTCCAGCGCACCGCCACCATGTCTCCCTCGGCGACCAAGCTCTCGACCGTGTTGCGGGAGTCGGGGAAAGCCTTGCGCCACTCCCCGACGGACCTCTTGACGTTCTCCAGTCCGCCTAGCTCCGGGTGGGAGGGGCTGTGATCCACGTAGTCGAGGGCGAAGAGCTCGTCCGCGACGGTCGGGTCGCCCGTGTTCAGGAACTCCTCGACGACCCGGCGGGCGACGTGTTTATTCTCTTCGAGCATGCTGCCTCCTACCTACTCGGTGCGGCCTGTGATCGTGACGTCGTCGTCCGTGGAGATCGCTTGCCTCCCCAGGCGCGAGCTGTAGCGGTCGAGCAGCTACAGCTCTGGGGTTATCTCCGAAATCAGGTCCCCATCGTCGAATATCCGCACCATCGAGCTCTCGGAGACCGCCACGGCGACGGCGCCGGTCCTCTTGGAGACCGAGGCCGCGGCCCAGTGGCGGCTGCCGAGCCCAAGGGGCACGTCCAGGTCGTCGGATACGGTGTCCACGTAGCGGGCCGCCGAGAGGACGACGCCCGCGTCGGAGACGACGAAGGCGCCGTCCAGCTGGGCGAGCTCCTTGATGGTCTCGCGCAGGTCGGGGTCGAAGATGCTCTTCCTCTCGTCGGGGTGACCGGCCAGGGGGTCCAGGATGAGGGGGCGGGACGTTTTCATGACCCTCTCGGTGTCGCCGACGACGAAGAGCGTACCGATCTTGCGCCCCTCCCGGCCCTCGCGCGCGATCTCGACGGCCAGCGTTATGGTCTGCTCCAGGACCTGCGGGTTGACGTTGCGCTTCTCGGAGCAGATCTCCTTGAAAAGGTTGGTGTCGGTGTACAAGCCCCTATCCTCCGTTTCGCTGTTCGGGGTTTATCGGGAGCCGGACCTGGAAGCGCGTGCGGCCCGGCTCCGAGTCTACCCGGATGTCTCCGCCGTGGCGCCGCGCGACGATCCGCCGGACGATGTCCAGCCCCAACCCGGTGCCCTCGCCGACGCCCTTCGTGGTGAAGAACGGCTCGAAGACGCGGTTCCGAAGTTCCTTCGGAATGCCGGACCCGCTGTCCGTGATCTCGACCACCACGCACCCTTCGCCGTCGCGCGAGGTCTTTATCTCCAACCGCCCCTCGCCGTCCATCGCGTCTATGGCGTTGTCTATGAGGTTGGTCCACACCTGGTTGAGCTCGCCGCCGTGCGCCCGGATAGGGGGGAGGCCCCGGTCGTAGTCCCGGACCACCTCGACACCCTTCTTGAGCTTGTGGCCGAGGATGGTGAGGGTGTTCTCCAGGCCCTCGTGCAGGTCCACCTCCCGCAGCGGCGCCTTGTCCATGTAGGAGTACTTCTTCATGGCTCCGACCAGCTCCGAGATGCGTCCGGTGCTCTTCTCCACCTCACCCGCGAGCCCGGCGAGCTCGAGCGTCGTCCCGAGCCATCCCAGGGCGCCCGCGAGCTGCTCGCCCTCCATGCCCCCGGCGAGCTCCTCCAAGCGCTCCGCGTTCAGCCCTGCGTCCACCAGCGTTGGTGCCAGCTCCCACGCCTCCTCGACGCCGCGGTCTCCCAGCCAGATCGCGAGCTCGTCCTCCCGGTCGCTCTGCTCCAGCGGATCGAGGGTAACGCCGTCGCTTTGTGCCCCCGCGGCCTCCCGTTGCAGCGCCGCCAGCGCTTCTTTCTGGTCGGGGGAGAAGCGGCCATCGTTCTGGAGCGCTTCTTCCTGTGAGCGCAAGATGGCTTTGCGCAGGGCGTCGGCGGCGCGGCGGGCGGCGGAGGCGGGGTTGTTGAGCTCGTGGGCGAGCCCCGCGGAGAGCTTGCCCAGGGCGGCGAGCTTCTCGGTCTGGCGCATCCAGGCCTGGGTCTGGCGCACGCGGCGCGACGTGGTGGAGACGAAGACGTCCGCCACCTCGGGGTTAGCGGCGGACACGCGCCTGAAGTCGTCGGCCGTTATCTCCAGGACCCGGCTCGGGCCGGCGGCGCGTGCCCGGGCCGCCGGCCTCTTGCCGGCCAGGACCACCAGCTGCCCGGTGAACCCGCCGGGCTCGTGGGTGGTGATCGCCTCTTCGGACCCGTGGTTGTCCGCCCGCAGGATGCGGATCCTGCCCTCCAGCACCACGTAGAAGCTGTTGACGAGGTCGTTCTCCTTGAACAGGTACTCCCCGTTCTTCAGCTCCCTCTGCGTGCCGTAGGCGGAGAGCCACGAGATCTGCTCGTCGGTCAGCGTAGGGGAGATCGCCGGGTCGTTCGGTTCGCGCATCATGGCCCTACACCCGGCTCAGGTAGCGGTGGATGAACTGGACCGCGATCGAGCCCTCTCCCACACCAGAGGCGACGCGCTTGACCGAGCCGTGCCGCACGTCTCCGGCCACGAAGATCCCGGGCACGCTAGTCTCCAAAAGGTACGGGTCGCGGTCGAGCCCCC
>JADDPV010000142.1 GCA_016781705.1 Rubrobacter sp. | reverse complement strand
ATGCTGGGACTCCTCTACACCACCGACTCGGCGGTCGAGGTCATGAAGCACCGGGGCTCGGGGCACATCGTGAACATCAGCAGCGTCGCCGGGCGAAAGACCCGTCCGGGGAGCGGGGTCTACTCCGGCAGCAAGTTCGCCGTGAACGCCATCTCCGAGGCCTTGCGGCAGGAGCTCCTGGAGGACGGCATCCGGATTACGATGGTCGAGCCGGGAGCCGTGAAGACTGAGCTCACGAGCCACATAACCGACGAAGAGGCCCAAGAAGGCGCGGCCGCCCTCCGGAGCATCGAGACTTTGCAGGCAGAGGACATCGCGAACGCCGTCGCCTACGCCGTCACCGAGCCCGAGCGGGTGAGCGTGAACGAGATCCAGATCCGGCCTACCCAACAGGGCTACTAGAGCGCCGGGCGCTACCCGGCAGACACTACCTCGTTCACCAACCCGGGGGAAGGAAAACTATAGCAACCATCAACCCGGCAACGGGCGAGCAGGTCGAGACCTTCGATACTACGAATGGACGTAGGTCCGGTATCCACCCGGTCCTTTGGACACTCTACACTCATTACATATCCCAACCCACGACACCACACGGATCGCTTACCGTCGAGGAGTACCTGAGGCTCGAAGAGGACGCGAGGGTTCGGCACGAATATGTCGCCGGTGAGATCTACGCCATGACCGGAGCGACCCGCCGTCACAACAGGATCGCCGGCAAGGTCTATCGGCGACTCGCGGATGCGGCGGAGGATGGCCCATGCCGCGCGTACATCGAGAACGTCAAGCTGCGGGCCGCGAACGACATCTTTTAATATCCGGACGTGATGGTTGCTTGCGGATCGGAGCCGGAAGATCCGTACGTCGAGAGTGAACGTGTCTCGTCGCCAAGGTGGTGTCTTCCGGCACAGAGGTAATAGACCGGCGCGAGGAGCTCGCGCCGTACAAGAGGCTCCCCTCGATCAGTGCTTACCTCAGCGCCGCTCAAGATCGGGTGTCGGTCGAGCGGTACGGGCGCGACGATGATGACGGCATGTGGTTGACGGCATGTGGTGGCGGGCCGACTTGGTGAGCGAAGGGGGCTTAGCCATCTCCTGTCCCGAGGCGGAACTGACGCTAGAAACCGTCTGAAAAGCCTCACGAGCGGGCCAGATAGTGTCTGGTAGGTTGTGGGTTGAGTGAGAAGGGAGACACTTGACCCCGAAGAAGCACGAGCTCGAGCATGACGTGACAGTGCGTTGCAGCGAGGGTGAACCGATGGGAACATGGCCCCATGAACGATTACTCCGAAGACCTCAGACGCAGGAGATAGTCTCCGCCGTAGAACGCGGGATGTCCAAGACCCAAGCGGCCCGCACCTTCCATGTGAGCCTCTCCTCGGTTAAGTGCTACGTAAACACAAGGCCGGCCGGGGAGAATCGCTGGCCCCGAAGAAGAGCCCCGGATCTGCTCCGAAGCTGGACGAGAAGAAGGCCAGTAAGCTACTGCAAGAGACGACCTCAAAGAGAGAGCGCGCACGCCCCTTTGTTGCCAGCCTTCAGGAGAGACCGCTGTGACTACACACATAGAGACCGTAGCGCTCTCTGTGAGCCACTCCACCATGTGGCGCGCCATAGCCCGGATCGGCTCCACACGCAAAAAAAGGGGACGCTTGGCCACCGAGCGCGACGAGTTCCCAAGGGCCGCCTGGTGGCGAGTGTGATGGTGGTGTAGCGGCGGTGGAGGAGCCCGAGAGGCTTCTCTTCGTGGACGAGTGCGGGCTGCAGCACACCTCGCGCTGGCGCCCACCGATCTACCTACGGCTATGCGCCCAGGGGCGAGCGCTTGTGTGTGTGTGTGTGTGTGTGGCGGTACCGCGAAGCCGGGGCAAGAACACGACCTTACTCTCTCAAGTATGAGCGCCAGCGGGATGGGGGACCGTCGCTAGCTGTGGAAGGGGCGAGCACCGCCCGAGTCTTGGAGACCTACGTTGAGAAGGTGCTCGTCGTGGCGAGCCTGCGTGCGGGACACAGATCTTGGTGATGGACAACCTCGGCGGAGCACACACAGGCCGAGAAGGATCAGGGAGCTGATCGAGCAGAGCACAGGGCTGCTGCTGCTGCGAGCTGCTCTATCTGCCGGCCTCCTACTCCCCCGACTACACAACCCCATAGAGGAAGCGTTCGCCAAGATCAAGAATCTGCTGCTGCTCCGCAAGGCCGCAGCCAGGAGCAAAGAGGCTCTTTGGTAGAAGCGATAGGGGCGGGCGGCGCTGCTATCTGCTGCGGTCACCGCCGAAGACGCCCGGGGCTTCTTCTTCGAGCATGCCGGATACCGTCCGGCGGGTCAACTACCGTCAAACGCGCTGTTAGGAGCACCCTCCGTGGGCTCCGACGGCCCCGAAGACTCCGGTCGCGTACCGCAGACGTATACTTCGCATTATTTCTCCGCACGCGCGGCCTCGCCAGCTGCACCTTTCGGACCGAAAACATACACCTTTCGGACCGGCCTGACCAGATCGACGCGCAAACGGGTTTGCGTGCCGCTTGCAGAGGCTAAGACTACCGGCGACTCGCCGGCGAGGAGCGCGGACGGTTCAGGCAATACAGGCCACCGAGCAAAGGAGTATTCGTGACTAACCTCTCCGGGGTGACGCTGCCCCATGGCTTCCAGGGCACGGCCCAAGGCGCTGCCCGGGCGCCGGCCGGGAGGAACTGCAGAACCTCGGGACGATCCTGAAGGTGTCGGGCATCCTGGCGCTGCTGGGTGCCGTTCATAGGCGGGGTGATCGGCGACAGGTGGGGGCCAGGACCGACCACAGGAGGGGTGACCAAACCGTTCGTAAGCTAGACTTTCAAGCAACCTAAGAAAGGAGAGAGCCATGGAGGGCGTCACTGGCAGCGGACCCGGAACGAGCGGGAGTGGTAGCCAGGTAAAGGACCAAGCCAAGCAGCGGACGCAGCGGCTCGCCCAGCAGGCCCGGCAGCAGGCCGGTCAGTTGGCGAGCCGGGGCAGCGAGCAGGTCAAGTCCCAGTTGGAAAATCAGAAGCACCAGGCCTCCCAGAGGATGGTGCCCATACAAAGCGCGCTACGAGAGGCAGCTCACCAGCTGCGCAACCAGGGCCAGGGATCCACCGCCCAGCACGTCGACAGGGCCGGGGATCAGGTCGAGCGGTTCTCCGGTTACCTGCGCGGGACAAACGTGGACCAGATCATGGACGAGGTGCGCGGCTACGCCCGGCGCAGGCCGGCTATCTTCCTGGGCGCCGCTGCTGCCCTAGGGTTCTTCGCTACCCGGTTCCTCAAGAGCTCCTCGCAGGAGGGGGGCTCGGCGGGAGATGGCTTCGACACGACCCCCACCGCGACGACCTACGGGACCGGGGGATCGCCCACGGCGCTTCCGCCGCCGGGGCCCGTCGAGGGGGAGTCTCTGACAGCGGGACGGCCGCCTACGGTCGGGCAGCCCCTGAGTGAGAGGGAGCGCTCAGAGCCCCCTCGGAGCTTTTAGGAGGAGTTGGATGCAAGGTAGGGACGACCGCTCGCTCGGCGAACTCTTCGCAGAGCTCGCGCAAGAAACCACCACGCTGGTGCGCCACGAGGTGAACCTTGCCAAGGTCGAGATGAGCGAGAAGGCTTCGCGTGCCGGCAAGCACGTGGGCTTCCTGGCCGCCGGGGGAGCCGTAGCCTACGCGGGGCTGCTGGCGATACTCGCCGCGGTGATCATCCTGTTAAACGATGTCATGCCCCTATGGCTCTCGGCCCTTCTGGTCGGACTGGTGGTGGCCGTCGTGGGCTACCTCTTGGTTCGCAGGGGCCTCAATGCCCTCAAGCAGGAAGACTTTACCCCCCGGCAGACGATGGAGACCCTAAAGGAGGATCAGCGATGGGCGAAAGACCAGACGAGATAAGGCGCGACCCGCTCGCCAGGGCGCCTCAAGACCCCGATCCCTTGGCGAGTCCCGCAGGTGATACAGAGGATTTGAGGGCGGCGCCCGGCCTGGATCCCGCCCTCGGCGGCGGCGTCGGTGGCGGGGCGGTGGTCGGAGAACCCGACCCGACCCGCGCCGAGATCGAGCGCACCCGCGCCGAGATCGAGCGCACCAGAGCCGACATGAGCGAGACGGTGGACGCCATCCAGAACCGGCTCTCCCCGGAGAACCTCAAGGAGCAGGCCAAGGGCAGAGTCAAGGAGGCCACGGTAGGGAGGGCCCAGGAGGCCGGCTCCGGCATCGTGGGGGCCATCAGGGAGAACCCCGTGCCCGCGGCGCTGACCGGTATAGGCCTCGGTTGGTTGCTGATGAGCGCCAGGAGGCAGAGAGCGGGGCAAGAGGCGCGCCTCCATCGCAGGCCGTATTACCCTTCCGATTACCCCCCGACGTACGACGCGCCCTACGGTTACTCGCCCCGCTACGAGGAGAGCGGGTCCAGCGGCGCTTCGCCGGGCCAGGCTCTGGGGCGGGCGCGTGACAGGGTAGGGGAGACCGCCAGCCAGGCCCAAGACAGGGCGGGCCAGGTCGTCAGCCAGGCACAGGACAAGGCGGGGCAGGTCGCCGGTAGGGCCCAGGATCAGGTCAGCCAATTGGGTGACCAGGCCCGGTACCAGGCCCGGCGGGCCAGCGGTGGGTTCCAGCGGATGCTGTGGGAGAACCCCCTCACCGTTGGCGCCCTGGCCGCCGGGTTGGGGGCCGCCGTCGGGCTTGCCATCCCCGAGACCGAAAAGGAGCACGAGGTGATGGGCGAGGCGCGGGACAATCTCGTGGACAAGGCCCAGGAAAAGGCCCAGGACGCCCAGCAGAAGGTCCAGCGGGTAGCCCAGGAGGCCCAGAGCGCGGCCAAGGAGGAGGCCGAGAACCAGGGTCTCACCAACCAGTAAGGCGGCGCAAACCTTGACCGGAGGGGCGGGACGATAGCCCCGTCCCTCCTCTCTTGTTCGCCCGGGCGCGGGCTTCTTGCCCACAGAACTAAGATCAGAGAGCGATATGAGCGACGAGGAAGGACAGACCCGACGAGCAAGCCGACCGCATGGACGAGGATGAGCGCAGGTTCGGCGACGAGTCGGGGATCATCGTGTTCGGCGGCGGAACGGGTGCGCGGGCAGGGGATGCCTATTCTGGGTGCTGATCAGTATCGTGCTGAGTGTGGCCTCACCATCCTCGTGAACCTCACCCTGCTGCTGTTCTCTGGCGCGGGGCCTAATATTAATACCGATCAAGCGCGTTGATGTCCTAATGTGCTGACAGAGCTTCCGTCCACCAAGGAAAACCCACAAGACGCCACGCAAGCGTCCCTGCTCTTCCCGGGAGAGTAGGGCTAATACGAATCCGGGTGAAGGATTCTCGGAACGTCACGACGCCTGGGGCCACCAATGGTAGTTGGTGAGATCCCTAATGGCCTCAGTTTGGTCAAGCAGTTCTACGCAACGCTCCACCAGCGTATCTTCGAGTTCGTCGATCTCCTCGAAGAGCCCGTTGGCCAACGCCTCGTTGGTGTT
>JADDPV010000086.1:3694-5448 GCA_016781705.1 Rubrobacter sp. | reverse complement strand
GATCCCTGGCCCGGAAGGGCACACGTATTTCAACAGGCTGACAAGCTTAGTGGAAGAGTACCCTGCGTATATAGATGTCGTAAAGGACGGCTCGACGTTCCGTCTCAGGCTTGTTCGTGCCGGAAAATGGTGGGACGCCCGCCTGGAGACGGTACCCTTGAGTGTCGGCACTGGGGCCGTATGCTCTTTTGGGCCATCGTCGTACCGGAGGTAGCAGATTGACCCGCCGCATCGAGTCCCTGGACGCGTTAGTACTGCTGTCGAGCGCTGCCGCCTTGATCCTGCTCTTGCCCCTGCGGGGCGCCTCCGAAGCCCTTCCACCGGTTCCTTTCGCGTCCACGCTCGTGCTCTTCATGGCGCCCGGGGTGCTCCTGGCGCACTGGCTTTTGAAGGGCGACGTCTCGGGTCCCGCCCTGTTGCCCGTGGGGTTCGCGATCAGCACGGGCGTCTTCGGCCTCCTGGGGGTCCCCGTACTCATCGCACACCGGAGCATCGAGGCCTACCTCTGGGCTGCGGGGGCGGTCCTGGCGGCCTCCCTTCTTGCGGCGGCGTGGCGGGTGCTCCGCGCGAGGGCGCCCGCGGCCGGAGGGGGCGGCGTTTCGGACGGCCCTCCGGCCGGCTGGCTGTGGGCGCCCTTCGCGTTGCTGGGCGGGGTCCTGGCCTTCGTGTCCACCAGGAGGGTACCGAACAAAAACGACGACATATGGGTCTACCTGTCCTGGGTGCGGGACTTCGCGAGCGCGGACAGGGTCGCGCTTCGCGACCCGTACTTCGGCGAGAGGACGCAGGAGCTGGCGCGCGTGCACGTCAACGGGTGGCTCGTGGAGCAGGCCGCCCTCTCCCGCGTCTCGGGGCTGGACACGATCGAGCTGGTGCTCCGGTACCTGACCCCGACGCTCGTGATCGTGGCCCTCCTGGCAGTCTACGCCCTGGCCCGCACCCTCCTGAAGAGCGAACGCGCGGCGGTGCTCGTAGGCTCGCTCTACGCCCTGTTCCACGTGGTCTTCATGGAGCCTGCGATCCACAACATCGGGGTGCAGCTCGCCGCCCGCATACCGGAGGACAAGTACGCCGCCAGGTTCTTTATCCTGCCGATGGCGCTCCTTTTCGCGGTGCTCTTCGTGCGGAACCGGAGACGGCGGCATCTGGGCTTCTTCGCGTTCTTCTGCTGGGCGGTAGTGGCCGTGCATCCCGTGGTGCTGCCGGTCATCGGACTGTGCATGCTCGGCTTCGGCCTCGTGCACGTGGCGGCTAACCCGCGCCGGAAGGCCGCTTGGACGGGGATGGCGGCCCTGGCGCTCGCGATGTGGAGCGTCGCCCTCGGTCCCGTGCTCCTGCTGTTTTCGGGCGATTCCCCCGCCGCCGTTCTGTACTCCGCGGACATCAACTCGGCCCCTCCCGAGGTGCTCGAGAACACGGTCTTTATTGCGGAGTACTGGGGGCGCATACACGAGTTCGACGACGGCTCGTACATCATGCACCCCTGGTTGATCCTGAACCCGGTGATACTGGGGACGTACGTGCTGGGCGTCCCCTTCCTGCTGTCTCGGGCGAGGAGGAGCCTCGCGGCCCAGCTCCTTCTCGGCGGACTCCTCGCGGCGACCGTCGCGGTCTACGTGCCCCCCGTCGCCACGTTCATAGGCGAGGAGCTGATCGTCCCCGACCAGCTCGAACGCCTGTCGTGGCCTATCCCCCTTCTCGCCCTGCTGACGGCCGGCTGGATGGCGTGGGAGGCGTTGGGGTACGCGGAGGCC
>JADDPV010000086.1:0-3651 GCA_016781705.1 Rubrobacter sp. | reverse complement strand
TGGCGCTGGTGACGGCGCTGGTGGCCGCGGCCGCGCCGCCGGCGATAGCGGAGGCCGTAAGCCTGTACCGCGAGCACGAGGTCGCGCGGACCTCGAACTACCACCCGGATCCCATCTACCCCTGGATCCGGGACAATATAAAGGAGCCGAGTGTCTTGCTCGCGCCGGACAGCGCGAGCACCGCCGTCCCCGCGTACTCGGTCTCGGTGAACGTGGTGAGCTACAGAAGCGAGGCGATGATAAGGGACCGCGAGATCCTAGAACGCAGGGCGGGCTCGAAGATCGACTTCCCGCAGCGCTACCTGGACGCGCACAGGTTCTACTTCGGTCCCGCCCTCGACGAAGAGGCTTACGCGATACTGCGCCGCCACGAGGTGGACTACCTGATGGTCTACGCCGACGGCCCGCTCGACCAAAGGCTCGAGACCCTGCCCGGCTTCTCCGCCGTGAGTGCCGCTCCCAGGCAGAAGTTCAGTCTTTACGCGGTGGATCTCGGGGAGCTCGGCGAGCCAAGGTCCCGCCCACCGTCTTGACGCCGCGGTCCCCGACGACCGGGAGCCGAACGCGCTCTAGATGAGCGCTGCGCGGATTGACGGTAGAACGGGGCCATCCGACTCCCCCTCGAAAGGAACCCCGGATGGCCCATGCGCACACTACCCCACGACTCTCCCAAGCGGAAGAGACCCCGGCCACCACGCACTTCTGCCTCGCGGACGACGCCTACCGCCTCCTCAACCCGAGGTGGCAAGCTACCAGGCGCTCAAGAAGCTCTCGGACTTGGAGGTCCTCGCGCTCTTCCAGCAGCTCAGGAGCACGGAGAGCGAACGCTCCTTCCTGCGCGACGCCCACCGCTACTTCGCGCACCTGTTCCCCGGAATCGCGGGGCTCGCCCCCTCCTCGTCGCACCGCCGCCTGCGCAAGCTCGGGCGTTTCCTGGAGCCCTTGAGGAGGACCGTGCTGCCCGAGCTGGTTGGGGACCCCGAGACCCTGATCGTCGATCGACGCTGCTTTCGGTGTTGCACCCCAGGCAGGTCAAGCAATTGGCCGCCGGGTTCGAGGGGGCGGCGTGGGCGAGCTGGGGCTCCTTCGCGGTGTGCGGCGTGAAGCTGCGCCTCCTCCTGTGCTCGACCAACCGCGCCGTGCCCCTCTCCTACTAGATCACCGCCGCCAACACGGCGGAGGTCCGCCTGGTAGAGGAGCTGCTGGACGAGGGAGGCGGGCCTGGAGGAGGACGGGGTGGCGAGGAGGATGCTCGGGGATCTGGCTTACCGCGGCAAGGAGCTGAGGGAGGAGTTGGTCGGGCGCGGTGTGCTGCTGGCGACCGAGCACGCCGATCGCCGACCGGCGATCCGTCAACAGGTGAAGGTCTGCTTCGCGGCGCTTTAGGGCGCCTTCGGGTTGGGCGAGACGCTGGCGAAGACCTTGACGGGGCTGGCGACGAGGATCGCGGCAAAGATCTGCGCTTACACGTATGCCTTCTTCCTCGTGAACCGGCTGGTGGGCAGGCCGCAAGGCCGCATCAAGGACCTGTGGGCATAAGAACTTCGCAACACTTATCTAGCCGATGAGTTGGTACCCCTGCCGCTCGGCACGAAACTCCGTGCGACCTCAGTCCTCGGGCAATCCGAGGCAAACTTCGCGAACGTTAGTGTTGGTCGAAAACCCTTACGTTGCCCCTTCAAGGACAACTCCGCCGTTTTCGAGAACATATCCGCGATCGGCAGCTTCGACGTGTAACCGGGGCCGGGTCCCACGTTAGCCCCCGGTGTGGTCTGGCAGCCGGTCGCGGGCTGCCCGCACGTCGCCGTCGGACGGGTCGGAAGCCAGGTAGCTGTCCGCCGCAGCCCTGGCCACCGCGACCTCGGTCACGGTACCGGCGCCGGCCAGCAGATCCATAACTTCCCGACGGCGGTCAGCGATCGGGGCGGCCTCTTCGGCCCGTCCCGGCTCCTCCGTGGCATCGGGCGGGGACTCTCCCGGCGGCGCGACGGCCCCGCCGAGCTCCTCGCCGCCCATGCCCGGCGGCGCGTCCGTCGTCGGGGGCAAGGCCGAGGCGTCCTCCGCGATCTCCTGGAGGTCCTCGGCGATCTCCTCCACCAGCACCCCGGTCACCACGGTCCGAAGCCCCGTCATGACGACGTTGATGTCCTCCTCGTAGTCGGGGTAGTCCCCCTCGGCGTCCAACCTGCGGACCAGGCCTTGTAACATCTTGCATAGCCGGTCGATCCCCCACTCCCTGTTCCCCTGCTCGTACAGCGCGACCCTCACGACCGCGTCGACCGAACGCGGGTCGAGGGTGCCGAGCCCGCTCATGGGGAACACGTAGTCGTTCCCACTTAGGATGTCGTCCACCGCCCCCCTGGCGTCCGGCATGCCCTCGACCTCGGGGGCGCCTTCGTAGGCAACGGTTATCATCCTCAGGGCCTTCTCCTGATGGGCGTGGTCCCTCTTCGCGTAGTCCGCGATCAGCTCGAAGAACTCCGAGAACCTGCCGCCACCGGTCTTTGCCATCTTCTCTCCTCCCATACGCCGCCGGTGGCCCGTATGGGCCATCCGTGCGCCAGGCCCCTTGCCGGCACGAGGCGCTACTACCCCGGAAGGCGTGTCCTCAACCGCCCACGACTACACGGTGGCGAGTGGTCTTATAAGCATCGGGGAGCGTGGCGTGTTGGGTCGAAAGGTCCGTGTCCGGGAGGCCGCGAACAAGAGTCGACGGCAAGATGTGAGAAGGGCGCACGAAACCCGTCAAAGGAGCCGCGCCGTCGATGTCCGATCAGCCGAAACGTCTGGCGCCCTGAGCTCGGACGCGACGGTGCTTCCCGACGATCATCCTTGGAGCGTGAGTAGCCCTACGCTGTAGCCGGTCGCAGGGTGGGCTTCCCGCAGCGCCCCGGACCGCTAACGATACGCGAGTGCCCCGACGGGCGGCGGATTCACGAACACCGGTCCACCACCGGTAGGTCCAAACGTACGCGCCTGAGGCGGTCTGCCCCTTCTGCGGTGCGACGTGCTACGGGTGCCGGCGCACTACTGGCGTGGCGGTTCGCCGCCTCGCACAATGGTGTCCGGTCGGCCGATTTCTTGGCGAGGTAGTACCCCAGGGAACCGTGGTTGAGCCATGGAGTTGAAGAATAAGCGGGTCCTGCGGCGGCACTCTTGTTGTTGGCGCCTAACCCCAACAGGAGGAGGAGGAGGAGGACGCGCGCACATGGACCCGCACAACAGATTCTGCCACAACGAGCGTTGCTGGCCCTACGGCCCCGACGAGCGGGCCAGGGACACATCGTGATCCATAATAGAGCCCTAAAGAGCGCCGCTACAAGTGCAAAAGATGCGCGCGGCCGCGCGAACCTTTTGGGCCACCAAGGGCACCGCCCTCTACCGGGCGCACAAAACACAAGCCGCATGAGTAGTTTGTCGCGCGAGCGTCGTGACCCTGCTGGTGTACGGCTGCCCGGTTTTCAGGCCATCGCCGCCGTGCGGCCTCCTTCGGCCTCGACGAACAACGCACCATCCATCGCTGGCAGGGCGAGAGAGCGCGGATGGATGGCAGTGGTGGCCGACGGGTGCATGAGAACACACCTCCTCCACAAGCCGCAGGGGTGCTTTTGGCGCAAGTTCAGGCCGACGAACTACTACTACTACTACTAC
>JADDPV010000254.1 GCA_016781705.1 Rubrobacter sp. | reverse complement strand
TACTTACGGGCTACGCTGTCACAACGGCTCCTGCCGTGCCGTTGTCAGACGGCTATCCGGGTTGCTGAAGACGGGAGAAGATGGGTACGCGTTCGAGGATCGGACCTTGTCCGCGACGTCTCGCCCGGGCCCCCATCAGTCGAGCAGAACGCCTATCTTGAACTATGAAACGCGACGCCACTCGGGCCAGGGACGCATGCCGGGCGGGCGTGGTGTGCCCGGACGCATGTCCGCTACCGCGCCCGGCTCGTACGGCCGTCCTTTCCACCGAGATGTCCGGAGGGGAAGTTCTCGGCTACTCAGGGTGTGAGGGCATGAAGCGAGAATCGCCGGAGAGGGGCCGGCGAGGGACACCCTTGCTCTGTCTGCGCTGCCGCTAGCGGTCAGGAGGTGGTCGGGTTGAGCTCCTCGGGGAAACCGGCCTCAAGCAGTTCGGCGCAGTCCTCGTAGACCGCGTAGGCCCCCGCCTCCTCCAGCTCGGCGCGGCTGAACGCCCCGCCGGTCATGACCGCTGCCGCCCTCACCCCGGCCTCCTTGGCGGCCTCGATGTCCCAGATCGAGTCCCCGACCACCACGGCGTCCTCCGGGGCAGCCCCCGCTCGCTCCAGGGCGAGCCCGAAGATGTCGGGCGCGGGCTTCGACTCTTCGGCTTCGTCCGAAGAGTCGATCCCTGAGATCCTGCCCTCGGTCCCGAGTTCTCTCGTGTGGTGCTCGAGCTCCTCGGGCTTGGCGCTAGTGGCCAGCCAGACCTCGTAGCCTCTATCGACCAACGAGGCTATGAGCTCCTTGGCGCCGGGCAAGGGGTGACCACGCTCCTGCAGCCGGGCGTAGTATTCGCTGTGGAGCTCGCTGACCCGCTCGATCTTCCCATCCTCGACGAACTCGGGGATCAGCTTGTCGGAGCCCTTGCCGGTCTGGTAGTGGATCCTCGATCTCGGCGGGCGTGCGCCCACATCCTCGAAGGCCTGCGCCCAGGCCTCGACGTGCAGGTAGTTAGTGTCCATGAGCGTCCCGTCTATATCCAGGAACACGGCCTTTACCAAAGTCATCCTCCTAGTTCAGCCCTCGTACGAACCTGTACGGATCCTCTTCAGGGCAGGGGGGTCCCGCCGGTGACGCCCAGGGTCTCGCCGTTAACGTAGCTGGACTCCTGGGACGCGAGGAAGACGTAAGGCGGCGCCAACTCGGCGGGTTGGGCGGGGCGCCCCATCGGGGACTCAGACGCACCGAACTGCGTTACCTGCTCGGCGGGCATGGTCGCCGGGATCAGGGGGGTCCACACCGGCCCCGGCGCCACGACGTTGACCCGTATGCCCTGCGGGATCAGACCCTGCGCGAGCCCCTTCGTGAACGTGACGATGGCGCCCTTGGTGGAGGCGTAGTCGAGGAGCCCCGGCATCGGCTGGTAGGCCTCGATGGAGGCGGTGTTGATGATGCTCGCGCCCGGTTGCATGTACGGGATCGCCGCCTTGGACAGCCAGAACGTCGCATAGATGTTGGTCTTGAAGACCCGGTCGAACTGCTCGGTGGAGATGTCGGCGATGCCGCCGGGCTGCACCATCTGGTAGGCGGCGTTGTTCACCAGGACGTCGATCTGCCCGAACTCGTCCACGGCCTTTTGCACGATCGCCCGGCAATGGGCCTCATTCCTCACGTCGCCTGGCACCCGCACCGCCTTCCTGCCCGCCGCCTCGACGACCCGCGCCGTCTCCTCGGCGTCGGGCTCCTCGTCCAGGTACGAGATCAGGACGTCCGCCCCCTCGCGGGCGAACGCGAGCGCGACGGCCCGCCCGATCCCGGAGTCCCCACCGGTGATGACGGTTTTCTTGCCCTCCAGCCTGCCGGAGCCGCGGTAGGTCTCCTCGCCGTAGTCGGGCTTGGGGTCCATCTTGGACTCGAGGCCGGGGGGCTCTACCTTCTGCTCGCCGAAGTTCGGCTGCGGGTACTGCGTCGTTGGGTCCTGCTGGGTGTGCTGGTCTTCGGTCACGGAAGCCCCTTCGTCGCGTGGTCTCGGCCATACTTGTTGTGCCCGAGGACCCGCGGCGCGTAACCCTTCGCAATGCATACTTTGCGCATTTCTTCTGCACATATCGGCCCATCTTCACCTCGTGCCGCGTCCGCCTACTCGCGAAGGGACCCCAGGAAGTCCCGACGGCCGAAGCTCACGAGGCACGCCAGCGGCTCATTCCCCCGGCGGGTCCAGGGCGGTCCGCTCGACGCTCAGGCGAGGATCGCAGACCGACGAGATCAGCCCCTCGCCGGTCACCTTCTCGATGCGCAGCCCAAGCGCCTCACCCGCCGCACGAGGGGCACGAACCGCCCGAGGAGTCCCAGGCCGACCGCGACGCCCCCGCGGTCGTCGGAGAAGCCGGTCGACAGCAGCGCCGCACCGGCTCTTGGTTATCCTACCCGCTTGCGTCCCGGCCGTTCAGGTTCGGAAACCGCCGGTCGCACCGGTCGGACCCAAAATCGGGGCGGAGAACCGCGTAGGTAGGCCGAAAAGCCGACCGGCTCCCTTCCGGTCGGGGGCTGATCGTGGCCGGTCACCGTATACTCGGTGCCTCAACGCTAATGTGACCGGCGGGCGAACGGCGGCGACCGGGCGGCCGGTCACGAAAGGGGCCTAGATAAGGCGAAAAGTACCCCGAAGAGGCAGGGGCCGGGCCGACCGGCAGTTTTCGGGCTCCTAAGACGAAGTTGCTGAGTCTTCTGCCCCCGCAGCGACGGTGGGGCCCAGCTCGACGGCGATGATGGCCACCCCGACCGTCGCTCGGCCCTTCCTTTCGTCGCCGAACTTCCTTCGAGCGTAGGAAGAGGGAGCGGCGATCAACGTCGTCGTGACTCCGGCGGCGGGAAACTCGGCGTCTCCACCCTGAGCTTCTCGGAGAGCTCGCCGAGGCCCGTAAGCATCTCGAGGATCTCCTCTTTCCTCTCCTCCTCTCGCCCCGCGTTGGGGTAGCCGAGGTCGAGCTTGTGCGTCTCCCACATCCCCTCCAGCCAGCGCATGTAACGCTCGCCGTCGTCCGCCGCCCTCCGAGGCATCACACATCCCTCCTTAGAGCTCATCTTGGCTTCCGCGCCGAAGGGTCGGCACGCACGGCAGACTGCCGGGTCTTCCACCGCCGGCGCCGGGGCCGCCCCTTCACGGCATCCTTTATAGCGGACGGGGCCCCCGCCGTCGAGGTTACGCGGGGCAAAAGTGGTTGGTATCGAGACACGCTCTCCTCGCAGGAGGCGCAGCGAATGCCGTGGCGACGGATGGTTATCCGCCGGTGGGTATAGGGGGCGGGAAACCGGGTGGTCACGCACACCCTCGCGCACCGCGCAGTCGCGGCCCACGCGGCATCGAAACCGCCCCCGAAGACATCGCCCTGATCCCCTCCGGAGAGTGGCTGACAGGGTGGGGGTCGGGTGCGGATCAGGTATGGGTTAGAGTGGGGGTTACTGCAAGCGAAAACCCCTTATATAGGCTGATCTTCGCCCAAGAGGTGGGGGTTGAACGACAGCCGCGCGAAGCGGGAAAGGGGAGGAGACGGCGGTGAGCGAAGAAGGAACCGGAAGCCGTGCGAATCCTCTTAGGTTAGCGTAACCCCCACCTCTCCCACCTTCCGCCGTGGAAACCGCTTGTACAAGCCGGATTCGGGGGGTGGGGTTCGGGACGACCCCCACCCAAGGACGAACATGACTACGGAGAGGAGGTTTCGTATGGGAAAAGCGTGACACGGGGCCGAGCATACCCCGGCGCCGGCCCAGGAGGTGCCGGCGCGAGTGTCCCGGCAATTCAGAGATAATGAACCTCGCGTACGACGAGGTCGTCGTGGAGATCGATCAAGGTCAAGTCGAGGCCGCCGAGCGGTGGCCGGAAGCGGTGCGTGGCGCCGGCGCGGCGAGGCCAACCCAAAGAACTATGACGCGGCGGCGAGGATCATCTTGGGCACCTCGCGCTCCTTTCCGGAGAAGGATTTTCTCCTCCACCCTCGTGACACCCGTAGCTTACGCTTGGCTGATGATCGCGGATATGGGTAATTCTTCGCGCCTGCCGGTGAGCGCCTGTCCCGCCCGGTCCGGGGTTCCTCGGAAAGCCTCGATGGGCTCCGAACCGGGCTTTCCGGGGGCGAGCCGCGCGGCTCAGGTGGGCTCTATGCGGCGGTAGCGGGCCACGAGGAGCATAAAGGCGCCGTAGACGAGTAGGCCCGCGGCCACGGCGCCGAGCATGTAAGAGCCCAAGGGCTGGTGCTGGAGGGTTTCGAGCGCCCCGCCCAGGCCCCGGGTCTCGCTCGGGTCGGATTGGTACGCAGCCAGGACCACGAAGGCCCCGGCCACGCCGATGGCGAGGGCGCGGGCGGCGGTACCCACGCGCCCCGCGAGCGTGACCCAGCGGTCCTCCGCAGCGCTCAACCGGTCCAGCTTCAGGTCGTCACGGAATGTGGCCCCATAGGCCGCGTAGAGCTGGTAGAGGCCGACGGCGATCACGATCAGTCCTACCAGCCCGACCCCAATCTGGCCAAGCGGGGGCTGATAGGCTATGGCGCTGGCCGCCATGGCGTCCTCCGAGCTATCCTCCGCGCCGAAGACGGACTGTGTCGCGGTGAAGCCCAGGCCGCCGTGCAGTGCCCCGCTCCCGACGTAGCCAACGCGGCGCAGGATGCCGTGGGCGTCGGACCCCTTTTCGTCGGGGTCCATGATCCCCTGCACCAGCTTCCACAAGGCGTACCCGGCCAGCCCGGCGGCCAGGACGACGACCAAGACCTGCCCCAAAGGTTGCGACCCCACTGACCCGATGCTCCGCATCGCGCCGCCCGGCCCGGTGTTCGCGCCGCCCGTCCCCAAGGCCTGCCGCATCGCCAGCACCCCGATCGTCGCGTAGACCATGCCCTTCGCCACGTAGCCCGCGCGCGCTATCCAATTCACCCAGGAGCCCGCGCGCCGAGCCGCGCGCTCGGTACTCTCTCTCGCTTCTGCGGTGGGCGGATCGCTTTGCGCCATGGCCGCGCCCCTTTCTCGTCTCGACTCTCCGGCCACAACTCTACACCCGCGTTCGGCGTGCCGCCGGACGAACGAAGATCGGGCCCGACGAAGACGGGCTAGAACGGGATTACGTTAGCGGTTTCGTCGTTGACGCGGCGTTCTTCCGGGAGAACGCCGTAGTGGAGGAGGACGGCCTCTTTCGAACCGTGGAAACTGGGCACCCGCGGCGGCGGAAGGCTCCCAGCGGCGGGGGCGCGCAGGAGGGGATCGCCTGGCCGGGATCCTCCAGGGTACCGCCCCCTCTTGGGCCCCCGATCCTCGCGAGCATCTATACTTCCCGAACGGGTTAGCGGAAACGGAGGGGCATGGCGGCGTTCCTCGTGGTGTATCTGTCGGCGATGGTGATCGCCTACGCCCTCGTGGCGATGGCCACGGTCAACGTGTGGCGGCCCGTCTCCCACCGCCAAGGCCGTCTCGAGGATCGCCCCGAACGGGTAGCGGCCAGGCTA
>JADDPV010000022.1 GCA_016781705.1 Rubrobacter sp. | reverse complement strand
GCCCCTACGGGCTCGTCGCCGCGTAACGCGAGATCTCGACAGCCGAGCCCGCGAGGACCGTGCCGTCGAGCCGGACGTGCGGTTTGGCGACCCTGACCTTCACGGCCTCGACTACCGGGTAGTTCTCGAGGACGGCGGCGCAGATCCTCTCCGCGAGCGTCTCGATCAGGTCGACGGGATCCCCCTCGACGATCGAGCGCGCCAGCCGGTGGACCTCGCCGTAGTCCACGGTCTTCGTGAGGTCGTCGGAGGTTCCGGCGGGACGCAGGTCGAGGCGCATCTCGATGCTCACCACGAACGGTTGGCCCAGCTCGCGCTCGGCTGGCAGGGTCCCGTGGCGACCGTGGAAGGTCATGCCTTCGAGCAGTATGAGATCCTCGGCCATCTGTGTCAGTATGCCAGCACGTAAAGACTCGTGCCTGACCCGCCTGCCGTGCTAACCTCTCGGGGGAGAGGAGCTTTGAAGGAGAGAGTGACAGTGCGTCCGACCGTTACCGTGAGCTACGCCCAGACGCTCGACGGGCGCCTGGCGACCTCCAGCGGCAGCTCGCAGTGGATCAGCTGCCCCGCCTCGCTCCTTTTCGCGCACGAGCTGCGCGCCTCCCACGACGCCGTGATCGTCGGCGTCGGCACCGTGCTTAAAGACGACCCGCGCCTTACGGTCAGGCGCGTCCCCGGCGAGGACCCGCTGCGCGTGGTCGCCGACAGCGCGCTCCGCACTCCCCTCACCGCCGCCGTGCTTGCGGGCGGCGCCGCCAGGGGCACCGTCCTCGCCGTTACCGGCCGCGCCCCCGAGCGACGCTGCGAGGAGGCCAGGTCCGTCGGCGCGACCGTGCTTCGGTTGCCCGAGAGCGCCGAAGGGCGGGTGGACCTGGCCTCCCTGCTGCGCGCGCTCGGAGGTATGGGGGTGGCGAGCGTGCTGGTTGAGGGCGGGGCCGGGCTCATCACCGGCCTGTTGCGCGCCAGGCTCGTGGACCGCCTCGCGGTCTGCGTGGCACCCAAGATTTTGGGCTCCGGCATCGAGGCCGTAGGCGACCTCGGCGTGCGCGAGCTCTCCGAGTCGTTGCGGCTGACGGAGACGGCGGTCCTCCCTTGCGGGGTCGACGTGATCCTGGACAGCCGCGTCGAGTACCCGAACGGCGGCAGTGGGAACTAGCCTGCCCGCCCGCTCGCTCTGGTTCGCGGCCCCCCGCGCCGCGGAGCTCCGGACCGAAGAAGCCCCGGCGCCAGGGCCCGGCGAAGTCCGCGTCCGCGCCCTGTCCTCCGCGGTGAGCGCCGGCACCGAGATGCTCGTCTACCGCGGAGAGGTCCCGAGGGATCTGCCGCTCGACCTTCCCACCCTCGCCGGGAGCTACGGGTTCCCGATCAAGTACGGCTACGCGCTCGCCGGACGCGTCCTCGACGCCGGACCAGACGTCGAAGCCTTCGCGCCAGGAGACCCCGTCTTCGTCCACCACCCCCACCAGGACGCCCTCGTCGTGCCGGCGGAGATGCCCGTGCGCCTCCCTGACGGGCTCGACCCGCACTTAGGCGTCTTCGCGGCCAACCTGGAGACCGCCCTGAACGTCGTCCACGACGCGCCGCTGCGCCTCGGCGAGACCGCCCTGGTCTTCGGCCAGGGGGTGATCGGCCAGCTCGTGGTCCGGCTCTTGACCCTCTCGGGCCTCGGGGTGCTGGCCGTCGACCCTATCGAGAAGCGCCGCGAGCTGGCGCTCGCGGGCGGCGCGCACGAGGCGTTCGAGCCTGACGGTGATCTCATCGAGAGGGTTCGCGAGGCCACGGCCGGCCGGGGCGCCGACATGGCCGTGGAGGCGAGCGGCTCGGGGGCGGCGCTGCAGATGGCGATAGACTCCGCGGCGGACGAGGGGACCGTCGTCGTGGCTTCCTGGTACGGCACGAAGCCAGTCTCGCTGGCTTTGGGTGGACGCTTCCACCGCGGAAGGGTGAGGCTGCGCTCCTCGCAGGTCGGGCGCCTGAACCCCGAGCTCTCCGCGCGCTGGGACCGCGCCCGCAGGATGGAGACGGTCGTCGGCCTGCTCGCCCGCCTGCGCCTCGAAGAGCTAGTCTCGCACCGCCTCCAGTTCGGGAGGGCGCCGGAGGCTTACCGGCTGCTCGACGAGCGGCCCGAGGAGGCGGTGCAGGTGGTCCTGGACTACGGTACTTAGGGAGGATGGGGTGTACGAGGTATACGTGGCGGCGCGGTTCGAGGCGGCGCACCGGCTCGTGGGGGACTTCGGGCCGGCGACGAGGTTGCACGGCCACACCTACCGGCTCGAGGTCCTCGTGCGCGGCGAACACCTGCACGACGACGGCACGCTCTACGACATCGGGCTGCTACGACCGGCGGTGGAGGACCTCGCCGCCTCGCTCCACTACCGCGACCTCGGCGAGGTGCCCGGGCTCGCCGGGGTGAACACGACGGCCGAGGCCCTGGCCCGTTACTGCTGGGAGAGGCTCGCCCCGCCCCTGCGCGGCGAGGGGCTCGACTCGCTGGTGGTTCGCGTTTGGGAGTCGTCCGAGGTCTATGCGGCCCGCGAGGACTCGCTTGGCTGAGCCGCGGGAGGCCGCTTGCGCGTCGCGTTCGTGACGGTCGGGGAGACCGGCCGCAAGACCGGAGGCTACCTCTACAACGCCCGCCTTCTCGCCGGGCTCGAGGAGAGTGGGGTGGAGGTCGCCCAGCTCGTGGCGGGGGGCGCCGACCCCGAGGAGCAGACCTCGTCCGTCCCGCGGGTCGGTGCGATGCTAGACCCTCTATCTTTCGACGTGATCGTGGTTGACGCCCTCGCCCGCATCGCTGTAGCCCCCCATCTCGACGGCTGGCGGGCCAGCCGCCCGGTGGTCGCGCTTGTCCACGAGCTGCCGAGCGTCGCCGGAGGCCAGGCTGAGAAGCCGTCGGGCCAACTGGCGTACGAGGAGCCGCTCCTGCGCGCGGACCGACTGGTCGCGGTGAGCGAGCACGGGCGGAGCCTCCTCGAGGCGCGGGGTGTGCCGCCCGGGCGCATCAGCGTCGTCTCGCCCGGCTTCGACCGCCTGAAGCCGCCGAAAGAGCAACCGGGCCGTAGAGCCGGACCCGTGCGCGCCCTCTGCGTGGCGCAGTGGATACCGCGCAAGGGGATATCTACCCTCGTCGAGGCCTGGGTTCGTCGTCCCCGCCCCGGCGCCGTCCTGGAGCTCGTCGGTGAGGCCGACGCGGACCCCTACCACGCGGCCTCCGTCCGGGAGGCAATCGCCGCCGCGCCCGACGCCTCTATCCTCGTCCGCGGACCCGTGGACGACGCGGCGCTCGCGGAGGCCTACGCGATGGCCGACCTCTTCGTCCTCCCCTCCCGCTACGAGGGCTACGGGATGGTCTTCGCCGAGGCGCTCTCCTTCGGCCTGCCCATCGTCGCCTGCCGGGTAGGGCCGCTCCCGGATCTCGTCGGCAGCGAAGCGGCCCTGCTGGTCCCGCCCGACGACGCTGACGCCCTCGCCGAAGCCCTCGACCTCCTGCTCGCGGACCCGGTGCTGCGCGGACGGATGTCCGCCGCCGCGCGCCGGCGCGCCGCCAGGCTCCCGCGCTGGAAGGGGGCCGTGGCCGGCTTCGCCGCGGTGTTGCAGAGCGTGGTCGCCGGAGGGGTCAAGCCGGCCGGTGGGCGGTAGTATCCGGCTGTGGAGCGGAGCCTCAGAGAGCAGAACCGGCGCTCGTGGAACGCCGTCGTTCGGGCGCACGAGAGCCACCGCGGGGACCTGGCGCGGTTCCTGCGCTCGGGTGGCACCACCCTGTTTCCCGAGGAGCTCCGGCTGCTTGGCGACCTCGCCGGTGGGACCCTGGCCCACCTGCAGTGTAACGCGGGCGGCGACTCCTTGAGTTTGGCCGCGCTTGGCGCGGCGGTGGTCGGGGTTGACGTCAGCGACGAGGCCGTGAGCGCGGCCCGCGCGCTCTCCGAGAGGGCGGGGATCCCGGCACGTTTCGAGCGGGCCGACGTCTACGAGTGGCTGGCCGACGCCGCCCGCCGCGGGCGCCGCTTCGACGCGGTCTTCTCCTCCTACGGCGTCGTCTGCTGGCTGGCCGACCTCGACGCCTGGGCCGCCGGCATAGCGACCTTGCTAGAGCCCGGCGGGCGCTTCGTGCTCGTGGACTTCCACCCCGTCGCGGAGATCTTCGACGCGGGGTGGAATCACGCCCGCAGCTACCCCTCGGGCGGTGAGCGGTTGCGCCTAGACGAGGGCGTGGGCGACTACGTGGGCGAGTCGGCGGGCGGCCTCACGCCGGCCGGCTTCTCCGCCGGGGTACGGGGCTTCGAGAACTCCGAGCCCTGTCACCTCTTCCGGTGGGGTCTCGGGGAGGTGGTGACGGCGCTGGCCCGCGCGGGGTTGCGCCTCTGCGTCCTGGAGGAGTATCCCTACGCCAACGGGGAACGCCACTTCTCCGGCATGCGCGAGTTGCCGGGGCGGCGCCTGGCGCCGCCAGAAGGGGTCCCCGCCGTGCCCCTGATGTACGGCCTGAGGGCCGAGAGGCCGCTGTAGTCGGCCAGGAGGTCCGCTAGGCGAAGAAAAAGGCGAGCGCGGCGATAAGGTAGACGCCGAGGAGCATAGCGCCCTCGAGCCAGTTGGACCTGCCGTCGAGGGCGACGAAGCCCGTGACGATCACCGCCGCGGCCAGGGCTCCGAGTTCGAGGGGGGTGAAGATGAGGCGCAAGGGGTGGCCGAGGAGGGGGCCGAGAAAGACCAGGATCGGGGTGACCAGCAGGGCTACCTGTATGGAGGAGCCGAGCGAGATCCCCATCGAGAAGTCCATCTGGTTTTTGTAGGCGATCTGGACTCCGACTATGTGCTCGGCGATGTTGCCGACCACGGGAACTATTATTACGCCGACGAAGAGTTCGGAGAGCCCGATCTCCTCGGTCAACGGCTCGATAGCCCCGACGAAAGCCTCGGAGACGTACGCGACCGCGAGCGTCGCCACGATGAGCAGCACGAGGGAAGCTATCCTCCTGAACTGCGGGTCGTGCTGCTCGCCGCCCGTCGCCGCACCCTCCGGGCTCCGGAAGTAGAAGAGCAGGTAGAGGACGTAGAGGACGAACATCACCACGGCCACCTCGACGCTCAAAGTGGTTGGGCTCGGGCCTTCGATCGTGAGGTCGAAGATCGTCGGCAGGGACAGCGCGATGGCGACGATGGCGAGCATGGAGGCGTTCACGCCTGCGATGGTCGCCGAGAAGGACTGGGTGCCGTTCTTGAGGCCGCCGAGCAGGAGGCTCGCGCCGAGCACGAAGAGGACGTTGCCGATGATCGAGCCGATGATCGAGGCCTTCACCACCGTGGTCAGGCCGGCCGAGAGGGCGAAGATGGTGATGATGAGCTCCGCCGCGTTGCCGAAGGTGGCGTTGAGGATGCCGCCGATACGGGGACCTGCGTGGGCCCCGAGGCTCTCGGTGGCCTGTCCTAGCACCCAGGCGAGGCCTATGAGGGCGAGCGAGGTCAGCGCGAAGATGAGGATTACGTT
>JADDPV010000149.1 GCA_016781705.1 Rubrobacter sp. | reverse complement strand
TACGGGACGAGTAGCCCGCTCTCCTTGTCGAAGGGGAGTATCTCTAGGTGGTTGGTCTCCGAGGCAGCCGGGTCTCGCCACTGAAGGTTCGTGCCCTCGCCCTCCCACCAGCCCTCAGCGGATTCCACGACGAAGCCCACCCGGTATAGGCCGACCTCCTTCTCGCCTCCGGCCTCCTCGATCTCCTCCTGCGCCACGGAGTAAGAGGCGACGACGTCCGAAAACGCGGAACTGCTCGCCGTGTCCGCGGCTTCGCCGGTCGTCTCGGCCGTGGCCTCGGGTGTCGCCCCTGCGGCCCGAGAACCGCTTGGCTCGGCTGGCGGCTCCTGCCCGCAACCCAGCGCCCCGAAGATCAACCCCGCAGCCACCAAAGAAATGACCGCCCTCACGGCCCGGTGCCCCTGACCATTCTTCTCACCCCTCCTTGTCGTTGTAGCCGGTTCGTCTATCGTTCGGCACTTCCGTCACCATTCCTGACCGTCATCGAAGCTACGAACCTCTCCGTCGTCCAGCCGAACCACCCGCGTCCGGGCAACCGTCTCCTCCGGTGGAGCGTCAGACTCGGTCAAATAGACCGCCGTAGAGTATTTTTTGAAAATGATTCTCATTTGCAGCAAGACTAAAGGCACATTGATCGTAGGGTCAAGCGCGGTCGGGTACGCGTGTGATTTGGGTCAGTGATCCGGATCAAAGAGCGGCATCACCAAGCCGTCTCGTAAGGCCTGGCGACACACAGCCTTAGCGACGCCGGCAGGACAGCGTGGGCCTTTAAGCTCTTGACGCAAGCGTGCGCCGCGATGCAGTGGAAGATCTCTTTGCATCGGGAATGCGACCCTCCGGAGCGCACAGCTCCAGCAGGACGGCTTCCCCGTTCCCCTCCAGAAACTCTTTCAAAAGTTTTTTGCCAAAACGCTGGAGTTCTTACTCGCTCCGTCCGATAACCCCTTCGACGGACGAAAAGGCGAACCCGCCGCGAGGCGGGGGCGCAAAGCCAGGGGCCTCAAGAAGGCGGCCCGGCCACCGAACCGAAGGAGAAGCAGATGCAACTCACGTTCGACCTGAGGCAGGACGTCAAGAGGTTCCTGGCGATCGGGGGCGTCTCCCTCGCCATGGTGCTCTCGAACGCCGTCCCGGCCTTCGCCGCTCCCACCGACTCCGACCGCGACGGCCTCACCAACGCCCAGGAGAAGATCACCAGGACCAGCCCCACCAAGGCCGACTCCGACGGCGACCGCATAAGGGACGGCCAGGAGAACCCCGACCGCGATGGCTTGAACAACCTCCTCGAGGTCCGCTCCGGCTACGCCCCGCTCGACGCCGACTCCGACGACGACCTCGTCAAGGACGGCGACGAGGATAAGGACTCCGACGGCGTAGACAACACCAACGAGCTGCAACTCGGCACGAACTTCAAGGACGCCGACTTCGACAATGACGGGCTGGAGGACGGCGACGAGGATAAGGACTCGGACGGACTCGACAACGAGGACGAGGACGACCTGCAGGCCTCCGCCGAGGATTGCGGTCCTTCGGTCGAAGACGAGGCCGACGAGGACTCCGACGGCGACGACATCGACGACGAGGACGAGAACGAGCTCGGCGAGGGCGAGGACGACGATGCCGACGGCATAGAGGACGACGTTGACGAGGACGACGACAACTCCGGCGGCATCGACGAGTTCGACGCCGACGCCGACGGCGACGGGGTCGAGGACGGCGCGGAGGACTCCGACGGCGACGGCCTCGACGACGGCGACGAGGACGACGCCGACGAGGACGACGACTGCGACGGCGAAGAGGACGAGGAAGATCTCGACGACGACAACGACGGCGTCTCCGACGAGGTGGACGAGGACGACTAAGCCCTCAAGCGACTTCGGTAAGCCTCATGGAAGGGCCGGATACTATCCTCCGGCCCTTCACGTTCCACACGGGGGGGGGCGTAGTTCAGTCGGTTAGAACGCCGGCCTGTCACGCCGGAGGCCGCGGGCTCGAGTCCCCTCGCTCCCGCTTAGGGGTACACACCCGCGGCGGTTCATGTAATAGCCCAAGCTTCCTAAAGCAGGGAGAGCGAACACCATCATGCACATAAGCCCGTTCCTGGCCGTTTTCTGGGTACTCGGCGTAGCCCTGAAGGGCTCCTTGCTTCTGTGGAGGTACGGGCTGAAGCGTAGGGTGGCGACTCACCGGGGAGAGGAGCGGGTGAAGGCCCTGGAGTGCGCCTCCTGCGGCTACCACATCGAAGGGGCCGACGAGGAGGAGCTGTTCTACCAGCTCCAGATCCACGTAGACTGTGACCACCCCGAGCTGCGGCTCACCGACGAGCAGATCGGCGAACTCGTCGCCTCCGGGGCCCGCGAGCCCAGATGGCCGCAACCGCTGTGAAGAATGGCGCGCCGCCCCCCATCCGAGCGCTCGTTCACGATGCCCTGCCACAACTCTTGGCGACCATCCCGCTCCGATGGTTGTCGCGAATCTACATCCGCTAAACGGCATTAGCGGCAATTCATACGCACGATTCCTGGTTCGAATCTCTGCTAATGCTCTTCGTATCCTCTTGGAGTAATGTCTGCTAACATACCGCCCATGAAACGCGACCCCAAACCGGTGCTCTCCGCGGAGGGGGAGGAAGAGATCGGGCGCTACGGCAGGCATCTCATCGAGGGGCAGGACCTCTCGGCGGCCACGGTTCGCAACTACCTCTCCGACCTGAGGCAGTTCGCCGCCTTCTGCGAGGCGTCGTGGGCCGACGGCGAGGAGGCGGGCGAGCCTTTTTCGCCGGCGAGCGCCACCACGCCCACCATCACGCTTTACCGCTCGCACCTGATGAACGCGCTCGAACTGAAGCCGGCCTCGATCAACCGGCACTTGATCTCCATCAAGCGGTACTTCGGGTGGGCGACCGACGAGGGATTGGTCTCCCGGGACCCGGCGAAGGCGGTCAAGCTGGTTCCGAGGGTGGTCCCGCCGCCGAGGCACCTCACCGACAGGGAGGAGGCGGCGCTCGTCTCCGCGGTCGAGAGGTACGGGGGCTTGCGAGACCGCACCATGATAGTGGTGGCGTTGCACTCGGGGCTTAGGGCGGAGGAGCTTTGCAAGCTCAAGCCGGACCGCGTGAAGCTCGGCAAGAGGAGCGGCCACCTCGAGGTCTGGGGCAAGCGGGGCAAGCACCGGGAGGTCCCGCTCAACGTGACCGCCAGGGAGGCGCTCTCGGAGTGGCTCGAGGAGTTGCCCGAGGGGTCCGAGTGGCTGTTCCCTTCCCGGAAGGGCAAGACGAACAGCGCGGGCGGGAGGGAAACGCGACCGGTCGGCGTGAGGGGGCTTGGGTACGTGGTGAAGAGGTACTCGGAGCTCGCCAGGGTCGAAGACCTCTCCTGCCACGACCTCAGGCACCGCTTCGGCTACCGGATGGCAGAAAGGACGCCCCTGCACCGTTTGGCGCAGATCATGGGCCACGACTCCTTGGACACGACGATGGTCTACGTCAGGGGCACCCAGGGCGACCTGCAGCGGGCCGTCGAGGAGATCGCGTGGGCGTAGTAGCCGCCGACTTAGAATAGGAGCGAGATGGTCGCCCAGCCCATACCCGTGCCGCGCTTCCGAGCGGAGCACGAAGAACCCGCTTGGGTCTTGCCGCTCACCGAGGTACGGCCCGCCGCGGGACGCGTATCCGTGCGGACCGGGCCTGGGAGCGACGGCGATCCGGCAACCCGGCCCAGACCGACGGCAGCGAACTTGCCCGTGCAGTGCCTTCTCGTTGTGGAGGACGGAAGGGAGAGGGTGTCGTTGACGCTCCCGATGCGCTCCACGCCGGTCGATCCCCCCGACACGTACTACCTGGAGACCCCGGGCACAGTGCGGGGAATCCGCCTCGCTATGCGCGTCTCCGCGGCCGGGCAGGGTACCCTGCAGCTGGAAACGAACTATACCGGCCTGGACGCCGCCAAGGCGCTCTCTTACGCTCGGTTCATTGCCGCGCTCAAGCGTATGGAGGGAAGATTCACCGTCTCTGCCTACGTGGACGGCACGCCCCGGCACCTGGTGACCATCCGGCTGCCCCTACCGTTCGAGGAGCCGGACCGCGAACGGTCCCGCCAGGAGTTGCGCTTCTGGGAGGCTGTCCACGAGGTGGCCAGGGAGACGGGCACGCGGCTCGTATGCCCGCCCGAAATAAGCAATGCGGATCTGAAGGGCCTCAACGTGGTCCTCGGCGCGATCCGCAACGGGTGGATCGTGGAGAAGGTAAAGAGCTTCGCCATACCGCCGACCGAGGAGACCGCCGCGAACTTCCTCCGGGTAGTCGAGGAGGAGGGCGGCGTCCTGAGGTCCCTGGTTATGATCACCGAGCACGAGACCTACGAGATCTTCGGCGCCGAGATCGACCTGGGCACATGCGTCAGGCACGTTTCTGCGGCCCGCATGCTGACCCCGCCCGACGAGATCCGCGCGTGGCTCGCGTCCGACCCTTCCGAGCGCGGGGTCCTCACGAGCCTCTGGGAGCCGGTGAACGGGGCGCCCGTGACGCTCCTCTTCCACGAGTGGCCGAAGGCGGCCGCCGAAGAGCTACCGGAGCGGGACGTGGGCGAGTTGCTCTCCCGTATGGGTAGTGCGCCCCTGCGGCTCGACGCGGGCGGCACCTTGAGAGCGGGGGGCACCCGGGTCACGTTGGACTCCATCGCCGCGGCGTCGGGGGAGGGGGCGACGGCCGAGGAGATCGCGAACCGATACCCCGTCCTTTCCCCCGACGATTTGAATCAGATCCTAGGTTGGTACCTTCGTTACCGCGGCCCCGTGGACGCCTACCTGGCGCGGCGCGAGAGCGAGGCCGAACGTTTCCGCGAGGAGATGGAGGCCCGGTTCGAGCCCGGCGGCCTGCGCGAGCGGCTGCTCGCGAGGCGCGGCGCGCGAGAACGCGACCCCGACGGCCCCGAAGAAGAGTGGACGATCTGACGCCGGCCGGTTCTTGATCCCGCTAGCGGCCGACGAAGACCTCGACTACCGCATCGTGCGCGGCGTGGAGCGCGAAGAACCGGACATAGACATGGTCCGGGTTCAGGACGCCGGGCTGTCCGGTTACGACGATCCGGACGTTCTTCAATGGGCGGCGAGCGAGGGGCGTGTGCTCTTCTCGCACGACGCGAACACGATGACTCACCACGCCTACCAGCGCATCCTGAAAGGACAGTCCATGCTCGGTCTTTGGGTCGTTCGGAGAAGCCTTCCCCTCGGCGACGTCATCAAGGACGTGATCGCCATCGCCGCGTTGAGCGAAGAGGGCGAGTACGAGGGCCAGGTGATGTACCTGCCGTTGAGGTGATGCGACCATCGGCGGGGCGATAACCCGCGCGGTGACATCGCCAGGCCAAGTGGCATCCGATTACACGTATGTCGGCCGTACCCCGACTTCGTGCGCCGGTTCGAAGAAACCCTCCGCAGCCGGGAGGGAGAGAAGCCGTGAGGATGGAGAATCTGAGAGATCTG